>NZ_JAZHLK010000019.1:0-74586 GCF_036549515.1 Aurantimonas sp. E1-2-R+4
CCCATCAGCGCCAAAATGCCGAAAAGTTCATTGCCCCTGCATCGAGGGCCGCGTAACGTTCAACCCGGCATCGCCGCTCAACGAAGTTCAACAAACTTCGGGACATCCCCGACTGCGCGACCGAGCACTGTTCGATCTGGCGATCGACAGCAAGCGGCGCGGCTGTGACATTGTTAAGGTAAAAACCGGTGAACTCGTGTTGGGCGGGCGCATCCGGGCCCGGGAGGTGCCACCTACGATTACGCTAAGTGGTCCGGGGCAAATCCTAGTGCATGACGGGCCTTGGCGCTAATGCTGGTGAAGCCGGTTCGGATCGCGAAGCCGACCGTTGCAGGACCTTGGGTGCCGGCGGTCCCGGCAAGGTCGAAGTCTACCATCGGCAAATCGGTAGGGAAACCACGGCGGACCTGCCCGGCTTACTGCCGGGCAGGTCCGCCGTGGTTTATATCGCTATAGAAAGTGACTTATGCCGGAAGTGGTTGCGGGGGTAGGATTTGAACCTACGACCTTCAGGTTATGAGCCTGACGAGCTACCGGGCTGCTCCACCCCGCGTCATGGCCGTGCGCCGCTCTGCGCCGCCGGTGAGTGCGATATATGCGAGGCTTGGCTGAATGTGAAGGGGCATTCTCGCTTTTCGGAAAATCAAACCGGATCGGATGGTCGGCCACCCGGATCGCGCCGCAATATCCTCCGCGTGAGCGGCGGTCCCGCGGCAGCTCCGGCCACATCAGTCCCGCAACGCCCGCCGCAGCACCTTGCCCACCCCGGTCTTCGGCAGTTCGTCCTTGAACTCGACCGCGCTCGGCCGCTTGTAGCCGGTGAGATTGTCCTTGCAGAAGGCCTTGACCTGGTCGGCGGTGATCTGCGGATCGCTCGCCACCACGAACAGCTTGACCGCCTCGCCCGAATTCTCGTCCGGGATGGCGATCGCGGCGGCCTCGACGATCCCCGGCATTCGGGTGACCACTTCCTCGATCTCATTGGGGTAGACGTTGAAGCCGGAGACATTGATCATGTCCTTCTTGCGGTCGACGATCTTGAAATTGCCGCGCTCGTCCATGACGCCGATGTCGCCGGTGCGGAAGAAGCCGTCCTTCGTCATCACCTTCGCGGTCTCGTCCGGTCGGTTCCAGTAACCGACCATGACCTGCGGCCCGCGGATGGCGATCTCGCCCCGCTCGCCCATCGGCAATTCCTCGCCGTCGTCATCGATGATCCGCAACTCGGTCGATGGGATCGGCATGCCGATCGTGCCGCTGTAGTCTGTGGCGTCCGTCGGGTTGCAACAGGCCGACGGCGCGGTCTCGGAGAGGCCGTAACCCTCGCAGATGGAGCAACCGGTCCGCTTCTTCCACAGCTCCGCCGTCGCCGCCTGGACGGCCATGCCGCCGCCGAGCGACAGTTTGAGGTGCGACCAGTCGACGGCCCCGGCGTCCTTGTGCCGGGCCAGCGCGCCGAACAGCGTGTTGACCGCCGGAAACGAGTGGAACTTGTATTTTTTCAGTTCCTTCAGCGTTGCCGCGATGTCGCGCGGGTTCAGGATCAGGATGTTGCAACCACCGGTGCGCATCGACAGCATCATGTTCACGGTAAAGCCGAAGATGTGGTAGAGCGGCAGCGCGCAAACCGTGAGCTGCTGCTCCCCTGTCGGGATGTGCTTCATGGCCGGCATGTTCCACAGTTCCGACTGCAGAACATTGGCGATGATGTTGCCATGGGTCAGTGTCGCGCCTTTCGACACGCCGGTGGTTCCGCCCGTATATTGCAGGACAGCGACGTCGGAACGGTCCGACGCGACCGGCGTGAATTGCCTGTCGCGGCCCTTGGCCATCGCCGCCTTGAAGGGAACCGCGTCCGGTAGATCGAATCCCGGCACCAGCTTCTTGATCTTGCGCAGTACGAAATTGACGATGAAGCCTTTGACCGTCGGCAGCATGTCGCCGATGGTGGCCACGACCACATGCTCGACCGGCGTCTCGGCGCGGCAGGTCTCCAGCGTCTTCGCCATATTCTCGAGAATGACGATCGCCCGGGCGCCGGAATCCTTCAGCTGATGCGACAGTTCGCGGGGCGTATAGAGCGGATTGGTGTTGACCACGACCATCCCGGCCCGCAGCACCCCGGCGACCGCGACCGGATATTGCAAGACGTTGGGCATCATCAGCGCCACGCGATCGCCTTGCTCCAGGCCGAGCGACTGCAGATAGGCGGCAAAGATCCGCGACTGCTCGTCCAGTTCGCGAAAGCTCATAGTCGTTCCCATGAAATGGAACGCCGGGAGGTCGCCATGTTTGGCGAAGGCCTCGTCGAGCAACTCGGCCAGCGAGCGGTAGGGAAAATCTGGAAGCTCGGCCGGCACGTCGGCGGGATAGTGCTGAAGCCAGGGTTTCTGCATTGTCGATACCTCCCGTTATCTGAGGGTATCGATAACGCAGTCGCGCGAGAAACGGAATTGGTTTCCCTTTACGTAAACGGAAAAATTACGGACGTTGTCAGCAAGGGACGCGGCGGCCGAAAGCCGGACATCAAACGGCCAGCGATACCAGCGTTCCGAGCAGCAGGTTGGCGCCCTTTTCGATGTCGGGCCAGGCGGTCGCTTCGTCCGGTGCGTGGCTGATGCCGCCCTTGCTGGGAACGAAGATCAGAGCCGAAGGACACAGCGCCTGCATGGTCTGGGCATCGTGACCGGCGCCGGACGGCATCGAGCGGACGGCAATTCCCTGTTTCGGGGCTTCCCCGGCCAAGAGGCGCGCCAGTTCCCGATCGAGCACGACCGGCGGCAGCCAGCTTTTGTCCTCGATGGCGGCTGTCAGGTGATGCCGGGCGGCCGCGGCGGCGATCTCGCCGCGCAGCCGGTCCGTCAATCGCCGCATGACCGCTTCCGAAATGTCCCGAATGATGACGGAGAATTCCGCGGTACCCGGAATCGTGTGCGGGGCATTGGGCGTGAGATCGACCTTGCCGATGGTGATTCGCGATTGCTCGCCGCCGATTTCGTCGATCACCGCGGGGATCGCGCCGGCCACCTCCGCCAGCCCGGCGAAGGCATCGGCGCGCATGTCCATCGGTGTCGTGCCGGAATGATTGGCTGTGCCGCCCAGCCGCACGAAAAGATGGCAGACGCCGGAAACGGAATGGGCGATGCCGATCGGGATACCCGCCGCCTCGAGCACCGGGCCCTGTTCGATATGTAGTTCCAGGAAGGCCCGCACCGAATTCGGCGCGCGCGCCGCATTCAAGATCTCATAGGGGTCGAGGCCGTGCGCACGCATCGCCGCGACCAGGGTAACGCCGTCGGCGTCGCGTGCCTGATCGATCCATTCCCGTGTCACCTGGCCGGCGATCGCCTGGGAACCGAGCATGCCGCCGAAGCGGCCTTCTTCCTCCGCCGTCGCGACAACTTCGATGGCGGTCGTCGGACTTATCCCGGCATCCCGCATCGCCCGCACGCATTCCAGAGCGACGCATACGCCGAGCGCGCCGTCGAAGGCGCCGCCTTCCGGCACCGTGTCGAGATGCGATCCCGTGATGATCGCGGGACCGTCGGCGGGTCCGAACCGGCCGAAGATATTTGCCGCGCCGTCGCGGCGAACCGCGAGACCGTCGGCGGCCATTGCATCGGCGAACCAGTCGCGGACGGCCATGTCGGCCTCGCTGAAGCCGATCCGGTTGAAGCCGCCGGTCCGCGGGTTCCGGCCGAAACCGTTCACGCCGGCCAGAAGCGCTTGCAGGCGGGAAAGATCGATGTGCGCCGTCGCCGAAGGCATCCGAATTCTGCCCCTCAATCAAAGTGTTGTCGCGGTTTCAGGCAAGATTGCCCGAGACGCCGTATAATTGATTATGAATTACACGTTGCCTTCATGCAATTTATCATGATTAATTATCGAAGATAGACAGGCAGGGAGCGCGTTATGAGAAAATGGCTGGCCGCGGCGATCGCCACGGCATTGATGACACTGGCCCCGGCGGCGGTCGCCCAGACGCCGCCCAATGTTCTGGTGGTCGGTCAGATCGCCGAGCCGAAATCGCTCGATCCGCAGGCGGTGACGGCGGTCAACGATTTCCGCATCCTGGTGAATCTCTATGACGGGTTGGTCCGCTACAAGGACGGCACGCTGGAGGTCGAGCCGTCGCTGGCCGAGAGCTGGACGATCTCCGAGGACGGCAAGACCTACACCTTCAAGCTGCGGGAGGGCGTCAAATTCCACGACGGCACACCGTTCAATGCCGAAGCGGTCAAGTTCAACTTTGACCGGATGCTGAAGGAAGATCATCCCTTCGCCGACACGGGGCCGTTTCCGCTCGCTTTCTTCTTTTCCGCCGTCAAGGAAGTGACGGCGGTCGATCCGACCACGGTCGAGTTCAAGCTCGACGCGCCCTACGCGCCTTTCCTGTCCAATCTCGCCTATCCGACCGGCCTGATCGTCTCGCCCGCGGCGGTGGAGAAATACGGCAAGGATTTCGGCCGCAATCCCGTGGGCACCGGCGCCTACAAATTCGCCGAATGGGAGCCGAACGCGAAAATGGTGGCGACCCGGAACGAAGACTATTGGGATGGTGCGCCGGACCTCGAGGCGGTCATCTTCCGGCCGATCACCGACGCCAACACCCGCATCGCCGAGATGCTGTCGGGCGGGCTCGACATCATGGTGGAAGTGCCGCCGGACAGCCTCCAGCAGTTCAAATCCTCCAGCGACTTCGTGGTTCACGAACAGGCCGGGCCGCATCTCTGGTTCCTGATCCTCAACACCAAGGAAGCGCCGTTCTCGTCCAAGGCGGCGCGCCAGGCGGCGAACTACGCGATCAACAAGACCGCACTGGTCGACAACATCCTGCAGGGCACCGCCGAGGTCGCCGCTGGCCCGACGCCGCCGGCCTTCGCATGGGCCTATGACGAGACCCTGGAGCCCTATCCCTACGATCCGGAAAAGGCCAAGGAACTCCTCAAGGAAGCCGGATATGACGGCGAGGAGGTTACCTTCTATGTCACCGAGGGCGGCTCCGGGATGCTCGATCCGGTCGCCATGGGCACGGCGATCCAGGCGGATCTTCAGGCCGTCGGCATGAACGTCAAGATCGAGACCTATGAGTGGAACACCTTCCTCGGCAACGTCAATCCGGGCCTGGAAGGCAAGGCCGACATGGCTGAAATGGCCTGGATGACCAATGATCCGGATACACTTCCGTTCCTTGCCCTGCGCACCGAGGCCTTCCCCGACAAGGGCGGCTTCAATTCCGGCTACTACTCCAACCCCAAGGTGGACGAACTCCTGGAAAAGGCCCGTCAGGTGACGGACCAGGGCGAGCGCGCCGCGCTCTACAAGGAGATGCAGGCAATCGTCCAGGAGGATGCGCCCTGGGTGTTCGTCGCCAACTGGAAGCAGAACGCGGTGACCGCCGCCACCGTCGAGGATTTCAAGCTGCAGCCGTCCTTCTTCCTGATGCTGCAGGACGTGAAGAAGCCTTGACGGATGAAGGATCGCCCCTCGACTGTCTTCGCCGGATATGCCTCGGATTTCCAGAGGCGACGGAGAAGGAAGCGTGGGGCGATCCGACCTTCCGGATCAGGAACCGCATCTTCGCAATGATGAAACTCGGGGACGGCCGGGTCTCGGTCTGGCTCAAAGCCGCCGAGGGAATGCAGCAACTGCTCGTCGAGGCCGATGAAAGGCAGTTTTTCAGACCGCCCTATGTCGGTCAAAAGGGCTGGATCGGCATCCGGCTCGATGACGATCCGGACTGGGACCATATCGCCTATCACATTCGCGAAAGCTATCTCATGGCGGCGCCGAAAAGTCTCCGTGACAAGGTGGCTTGACGATCATGTGGGCCTACATCGCCAAACGCCTGATCGCGGCGATCCCGGTTCTGTTCGGGCTGACGATCATCGTCTTCCTGATCATGGCGATGATCCCCGGCGATCCCGCGACGGCGATCCTCGGTTCCTACGCGACGCCGGAAAACGTCGCGCGGCTCAACCGGGATCTCGGCCTCGACAGGAGCTTGCCCGAGCAATATTTCATCTGGCTTGGCAATCTGTTCCAGGGCGATCTCGGCCGCTCCTACACCTTGAACCGGCCGGTGCTTGACGAGGTGCTGGAACGCTTCTCGGCGACATTGATCCTCGCCGGCACGTCGCTGATCCTGTGCTCGATCTTCGGTCTTCTGGCCGGCATCGTATCGGCCGTCCGGCAATATGGCTGGACCGACAAGATCGTTACGCTCCTGGTGCTGATCGGCATATCGACGCCGTCCTTCTGGCTCGGCCTGCTTCTGATCCTCGGCTTCGCGGTCAATCTGCGGCTGTTTCCGGTTAGCGGCATGTATGCGATCTACGGCGGCGGCGATCTCCTCGACCTCCTGCATCATCTGGCCCTGCCGGCTTTGACCCTCTCCGTCGTCGCGACCGGCGTGATCGCGCGGCTGACGCGCACCGCCATGCTGGAGGTGCTGCGGCAGGACTATATCCGGACCGCCCGCGCCAAGGGCCTGACCGAGCGCCAGGTGATCTTCCGCCACGCCTTCAAATCGGCATTGGTCAGCGTGATTCCGGTGATCGGCATCCAGGCCGGCTTCGTCATCGGCGGCGCGGTGTATATCGAGACCGTGTTCCAGTGGCCCGGCATCGGCTCGATGCTGGTCAAGGCGATCTCGACCCGCGATCTCCTGCTCGTGCAGGGCGGCGTCCTGGTCGTCGCGGCGGCCTATGTCCTGTTCAACCTCATCGCCGACGTCGTGCAGACCCTGCTCGACCCGAGGCTGCGCTGATGATGGACACGACGTTGGCCACTCCCAAACCCAGGGTCCGACGCGGCCGGCCGGGCAGCGCCGCGCTGCTGCTCGCCAACACGCTGGCCACCGGGGGCCTCGTCGTTCTCGTCCTGATCGCGCTGATCGCCCTGGCGGCGCCGGTCCTGCCGCTGGCCGATCCCGACGTCACCGCGCCGGTCGACCGCCTGATGCCGGTGTTCAGCGCCGGACACCCGCTCGGCACCGACCATCTCGGCCGCGATATCCTGTCGCGGCTGATCTGGGGCACGCGGGTCAGCCTCGCGGTCGGCTTGTCGGCCACATTCATTGCCGCCTTCTTCGGCTCGCTGCTCGGCCTCGTCGCGGGTTACGCGGGCGGTCGCACCGACAGTCTTGTCATGCGCGGCATCGATATGGTGATGGCGTTCCCCTACATTCTGCTGGCGCTGGCCATCGTCGCGGTGTTGGGGCCGGGGCTGATCAACGCGCTCTACGCCATCGCGCTGGTCAATATTCCGTTCTTCGCCCGCAACATCCGCGGCCTCACGCTGGGGTTGTCGCGCCGCGAGTTCGTCGATGCCGCGCGCCTGTCGGGCAAGACCCCGGCGCAGATCCTGTTCCTGGAAATCCTGCCGAACGTCCTGCCGGTGATCGTCATTACCATGTCGACGACGGTCGGCTGGATGATCCTGGAGACGGCGGGCCTGTCGTTCCTCGGACTCGGCGCGCAGCCGCCGCAGGCCGACCTTGGCTCGATGCTGGGGGAGGGGCGCAAGATCCTCTTCACCTCGCCCCACGTCTCGGTCATTCCGGGCCTGATGATCTTCGCGCTGGTGATGAGCATCAATTTGTTCGGCGACGGCATCCGCGACGTCCTCGACCCGCGTCTGCGATCCGGCGCCCTGACCCGCCCGGTCGCCCGCACCGCGATCATGCGCGATGTGCCCGCCGAAGCACCCGTTCCAACGGCGGGCGCGGTGCTCGATCTCCAGGGGCTGCGCACCGAATTTCATGTCGGCGGGTCCGTCTACAAGGCTGTCGGCGGCATCGATCTGGTCCTGATGAAGGGCGAATGTCTCGGCCTTGTCGGCGAATCCGGCTCGGGCAAATCCGTCACCGCCATGTCGATCATGGGGCTGGTGCCGACGCCGCCGGGCCGTATCGTCGGCGGGGCGGCCTTTCTCGGCGAGGAAGATATGTTCGCCGTTTCCAATGAGCGGATACGGCAGCTGCGCGGCGCCGCCGTCGCCTATGTCTTCCAGGATCCGCTGTCGACGCTGCATCCGCTGTTCACCGTCGGCGATCAGCTGACCGAGGCGATCCGCGCGCATCAGAGGATGACCGGTTCGCAAGCGAAAAAGCGGGCCATCGACCTCCTCGATCTGGTGCGGATTCCAAACCCGGTCGAGCGGCTGAACGTGTTCCCGCATGAACTGTCCGGCGGCATGCGCCAGCGCGTCTGCATCGCCATGGCGCTCGCCAACGACGCCAAGGTGCTGATCGCCGACGAGCCGACCACCGCGCTCGACGTGACCGTGCAGTCGCAGATCCTGGCACTGATGAACCGGCTGCGCCGGGAGCGCGACACGGCGATCCTGTTCATCACCCATGATTTCGGCGTCGTTTCGGCGATTTGCGACCGGGTCGCGGTGATGTATGCTGGCCGGATCGTGGAAACCGGCCCGACGGAGGCCATTCTGTCGGCCCCGGCCCATCCCTATACGGCAAAGCTGATCCAGTGCGTGCCGGTACTCGGCGAACCGGAGCGCCGTTTCGACGCCATCGCGGGCCGCCCGCCGCTGGTCGACGCCCTGCCGGACGGTTGCGCCTTCGCGCCGCGCTGCCCACGGGCGCGGGCGGACTGCCGAAGCGGCGACATTGCGATGAGCGACGCAGGCGAGGGGCGGGCGGTGCGCTGCCTGTATCCTCTGGCAGCGGGGGAAGCCGATGTCTGACCGGACACTTCTTGCGATCGCGGACGTCGCCAAGATCTTCGGCGGCGGGCAAACCCTGTTCGGCGGGCGAAAGCCGGCGGTTCATGCGGTGCAGAGCCTGTCGCTCGACGTGAAAAAGGGCGAGACCCTCGGGATCGTCGGGGAATCAGGCTGCGGCAAGTCGACCTTGGCGCGGCTGATGGTCGGGCTCGACCTGCCAACCGCCGGGCGTATCACGCTGGACGGCCGCGACCTCGTCGCGGAAGCCAGGCGCGACCGCCGGGCGCTGGCGCGTCAGGTCCAGTACGTGTTCCAGGACCCGGTCGCCTCGCTCAATCCCCGCAAGACCATCCGAACCATTATCGAGGCGCCGCTGATTCACCTCGCCGGGCTGAAGGGCGACGCGCGCGCGGCCCGGCTGGAAGAACTGATGGCCGCCGTCAATCTCGCGCCGGAATTCCTCGAGCGCTATCCGCACGAGTTTTCCGGCGGCCAGGCCCAGCGCATCGGTATCGCCCGGGCGCTCGCCGCCGGGCCGGAATTGATCGTTCTCGACGAGCCGGTCTCCGCGCTCGACGTCTCGATCCAGGCGCAGGTGCTCAACCTCCTGGACGATCTGAAGGACCGCTTTGGCCTCACCTATGTGTTCATCAGCCACGATCTGTCGGTGGTCGAGAGCGTCAGCGACCGCGTCGCGGTGATGTATTTCGGCCGGATCGCCGAGCTCGGCCCGGCGCGCAGCGTCTTCGCGGCGCCGCGGCACCCCTATACCGATCTGTTGATGCGCTCCGCCCCGGCGCCCGGCCGCCATGATTTGATTCCGGAAGACGCCAACACCGAACTGCCCGATCCCTACGATCCGCCACCGGGCTGCGCGTTTTACGCCCGCTGTCCGAACGCGACGGATGTGTGCCGATCCCGGCATCCCCCCCTCGGGCCGGTTCCTGGCGGCGGCGCGGACCACCTTGTGGCCTGTTACCATCCCAATGGGGGCTGATCCCATGCACGAAAAAGCTCCCATGGTCCCGGTTCCGCGCGGTTCGGACAAGGGTCCCAGGCGCCGCAAACGGCCGGATATCATCGCCGACCAGCTTCGTGAGCTGATCGTCGCGCATGGCCTGCGGCCAGGCGATCCGGTCGCGCCGGAGTGGTTCCAGCCTCAAAATCTCAAAGCCTCGCGCGGCACCTTGCGGGAAGCGTTGCAAATCCTTGAGTTTCAGGGGCTGATCACCAGCAGGACCGGGCCGGGCGGCGGCATATTCGTATCGGCCGTCAGTCCGGATCAGGCGATCCGCTTGCTGGACAATCTGTTCCTGTTCGAGCAGCCCTCGATCGCGAATATCTATGCGCTGCGCAAATGGGTCGAGCCGGAACTCGCCGCGAGCGTCGCCGGAAAATTGTCGCCGGAAGGCTTCGAGGCCCTGCAATCCACCATTCGGCTCTATGAGGACGAACCGACGACTGCGGAGGAGGAATACGCCCAGCGTCTCGCCGAGCTCGATTTCCACGAAGAGCTGACGCGCCATTCCGACAACCCGTTGCTGGCCTTCATCGGCAGATTCTTGTTGAGCCTGTTGCGGGAGATGACGGTCTGCCGGGCGATCTACAAGGAGCCCAATCCCGGTCTGCGCGAGACCGGCCTGCATTACCAGGTGCGCCTTTTGCGGGCACTCAAGGCGGGCGATCCGGAACTGTGCCGCATGATCATGCGCGGCCATATGATCGAAGCGGAAACATACATGCTGGAACGCGCCGCGGTTCGGGTGCGCTCGCGCCGGCAAGGGGGATGATGCCCGCTTCCGTCGGAGCATGCGGGCAAGGCAGCGTTAACGATTCTGCGCTAAAAATTGCCCCTTCGGCCTGGGGGTAAAACTTAGTGAGTATCAAGAAAATTTTGCTCGACGAGCTTCCCGGTGTCGTTGACGCGATCGCTGCCAGCGTCGCGGTGATCGGTCTCGATGGTGGAAAACCGGATCGGGTCCTCGCTTGCAACTGCCACTTTCGCCGCATGCTGGGAATCGCCGCGGCTGACGGGCCTGGGGCTCGGCTCAGGAATTTTTTGCCGGGATATGCACGGCGGGACATCGAGGCGCAAATCGAGGAATGCGTTCGGACCGTCACCCCGGTCGAGATCGTGCAGGCCTTCGATCTGGAAGACCGGACGTTCTGGTGGCGCATAGCGGCGCAACCGATCCTGAATGGTGCCCGCGAGCCAGGCGGGGTCTTGCTCACCTGCCTCGATATCACCGAGAAGATCCGCTTGGAAAACGAGCTGAAGACGGCGAATTCCCGCTTCGGCGCTGTCATCCAGTCGGCCTATGACGGTATCGTCACCGTGGATCGGCAGCAGCGCATTCATTTGTTCAACGCCGCGGCCGAGGAGATGTTCGGCTACAGCGCCGAGGAGATTGAGGGCAAACCGCTCAACACCCTCATCCCCGAAAAATATCATGACCGTCACGGTCAGCATTTGGAGAATTTTGCTACGTCGCCGATTTTCTCGCGGCAGATGTTCGAGCGTGGAGGGCGGATTTCCGGCCTGGCCAAGGATGGCACGGAATTTCCCGTCGAGATCTCGATCGCGAAGATCACCGTTGACGGAGCCACCGAATTCACCGCCCTCATCCGCGACATCTCCGAGCGCGCCAAGCTGATCGACGAGTTAAAGCGCCAGGCGTTGATCGATCTGTTGACGGGACTGCCGAACCGGCGGTCCTTTTATGAGCAGGCCGGCCACCAAATCGCATTTGCACGCCGTCACGAACGGCCGCTCTCCATCCTGATGATCGATCTCGATCGCTTCAAGCGGATCAACGACACCAGGGGGCACCCGGCCGGCGACATGGTGCTCAAGGCCATGGCGTCCGCCGGCAAATGCATCCTGCGCCAATCCGACATCTTCGGGCGGCTCGGCGGCGAGGAGTTCGCCGTGCTCCTGCCCGAGACCGATGAGGAGCGGGCCATCGTTATTGCCGAACGATTGCGCCAAGCGGTTGCAAAAGCCCGATTCGAGCACGATTGGGGAGAGCAGGGGCCGATCCCGTTTACCATCAGCATCGGCGTCGCTCCTTGTCTCAAAGACGATGCTGCGATCGAATACGCGCTCAAAAGGGCCGACCGGGCGCTCTATGACGCCAAGCAGGATGGTCGCAATCGTGTCAAGGTCTGGTCAAGGATGCCCGACGCCGAAGCGTCGGGCGAACTGCCGGACGGTGAGGTGCGGAAGGCCGGTTGACCTGCGCGGATCACGCCCGGTTCAAAGCACGAGCGTGATCGCTCTCAGGCGTAGCGGCTTTCGCGCTTGGTCTTGTCGACGGCCATGGCGCCGGCGCCGGAGCCGGCGAGCACCAGGAAACCGCCAGCCAGCGCGATGTTCTTCATCAGGACGTTCGGCTCAGCGAGATGCACCAAGAGACCGGTCGCCACGCAGAACGCCGCCAGTGCGATCGCGACGACGCGGGTCTGGAACCCGGCGAGGATCGCCAGGCCGCCGAACAGCTCCAACGCGCCGGTCAGATAGGCCATCGCGAGCGGTGCCGGAAAGCCAAGGCTGCCGAGATAGCTGGCAAAGCCTTCAGCACCGGTCAGCTTGCCGAAGCCGGAGACGATGAAGATGATCGACAGGAGGACCCGGCCGACGAGGATAAGGGTGGGGTTCATGAAAGACTCCGTCTGGCGGGAGAGGCCTGTGCCTCTCTCCATGTTCCGATGTCCCCAGGTAAACGAAGAGGACGCCGAATACAGCCGGGCTGCAGCCGACGAAACGTCAACCAAAAGCGATACAATCGAAAACGAAGGGTGACGATCGGCCTGAGCTGCTCTTCCGCCGCCTCAGCCGGGGTGGATCATCGCCGCCGGATCGACGATGCGGTCGTAATCCGCCTCGGAGACGAGGCCACTGGCCACCGCTTCCTGGCGCAGGGTCGTGCCGTTCTGGTGCGCCGTCTTGGCGATCTTCGCGGCGTTGTCGTAGCCGATGGTCGGCGCCAGCGCCGTCACCAGCATCAGCGACTGTTCCATCAGACTCCTGATCCGGTCCTCATTGGCCTCGATCCCGTCCACGCAATGTTCGGCGAAGCTCTCCATCGAATCTGCCAGCAGCCGAATCGAGGAGAGAACCGCGTTGGCGATCACCGGCTTGAAGACGTTGAGCTCGAAATGGCCCTGACTGGCCGCGACGGTGACGGTGGTGTCATGGCCGAAGACTTCGCAGGCGACCATGGTGATCGCTTCGGCCTGGGTCGGATTGACCTTGCCGGGCATGATCGAGGAACCGGGCTCGTTGGCCGGCAAATTCAGCTCGCCCAGACCGGAGCGTGGTCCGGAGCCGAGGAAGCGGATGTCGTTGGCGATCTTCATCAGATCGGCCGCCAGCGAATTGAGCGCCCCGTGGAAGAAGGTCAGCGCCCCGTGCGAAGCCAGCGCCTCGAACTTGTTCGTTGCGGTGCGGAACGGCTCGCCGGTGAGCGTGGCGATCTCGGCGGCGATCGCGGTGTCGAAGCCTTCCGGCGCGTTGAGGCCCGTGCCGACAGCGGTGCCGCCCTGCGCCAGCGCATAAACGCCGTCGAGGGCATCGCCGATCCGCTTCTTCGACAACTCCAAAGCCGCCGCGTAGCCGGAAAACTCCTGGCCGAGCGTCACCGGTGTCGCGTCCTGGGTATGGGTGCGGCCGATCTTGATGATCGACGCATATTCCTTGGCCTTGGCGTCGAGCGAGGCGTGCAGCCGGTCCAGTGCGGGGAAGAGGCGCTCCGTCGTCTCGACGACCGCCGCGACGTGCATGGCGGTCGGAAAGACGTCGTTGGACGATTGGCTCATATTGACGTGGTCGTTGGGGTGGACCGGCTTTTTCGAGCCCATCGTGCCGCCGAGCGCTTCGATCGCCCGGTTCGAGATCACCTCGTTGACGTTCATGTTGGTCTGCGTGCCAGACCCGGTCTGCCAGACCACCAGAGGAAAGTGGTCGTCGAGCCGGCCGGCGATGATCTCGTCGGCGGCGCTTTCGATCGCGTCGGATATCTCGCCGTCGAGCCGGCCCATCGACGTGTTGACCCGCGCGGCGGCCTTCTTGACCGTGGCCAGCGCGACGATCAACGGCATCGGCTGGCGGTCGCCGCCGATCTTGAAATTGTTGCGCGAGCGTTCGGTCTGGGCGCCCCAATAGCGGTCGGCCTCGACCTCGATCGCGCCGATGGAATCGGTTTCGGTCCGGGTGCTCATCTCATGCCCTCGCTGCTCTGCCATGTCGTTGCGGCCTGCTTAGCTGGCGCGCGTCCGGATCGAAAGAGGCGTGGGCGGCGTAAAATCGGTTTAGATGAAGCCAGGGTTCGACGGGCGGCAGTGCCAAAAAGAAAACGGGCGGATCGAAAGACCCGCCCGTCCGAGGCTTTAGCCTTACGCGGCCGGGCAGTGGGCTCCGGTCGCGACCCATGCTTCGTAGAGCTGGCCGAACTGTTCCTGCGTGCCCGGCGCCGGCCTCCGGCCCTTGCCCGGGTTCCAGCCCCAGCCGACGAGATCGTCGGTCGCCATGTGCTCGACCAATTCGGCCAGCGTCTTGCCGCCATTGCGGTTTTCGTCCTTGATCTGCGCGCAGATCTCGCCGAGCGACTTGCCCTCCCACGCCATTTCGACCGGGGCGAGATGCCAGTTGGGGTTGCCGGGGATCGACTGGATGTCCTCGGTCTGGGCGACGACCTGGGCGTTTTCCGGCCCATGGCAGGTGTTGCAGGTCATGCCGGGCGCGCCGAAGTTGGCCTCGCCACGCACCACCGGCGGTTCGTGGATCGCCATGTCGTCACCTTGCAAAGGCGAGTCGCCGCGCGGATGGCAATTCACGCAACGGGGATCCTGGAGCACCTTGCCGGTCTCCTCGAAGATGGCGATCGAGCGCTCCTTCTCATCGGCGATGGAATCGAAGTCGGCGACCGACTTCAGCGACCCGGTGTCTGTATCGGCTACCGCGGCCGGCGAGGCGGGCGCCTCGGACGCGCTGTCCTGGGCCAGGCCGGGTCCCGAACCCAGGATAAGGCTGGCGGTCAGAGCCATAGCGGCCCAACGGCCGGCCAGAATTTTTGATGCTGTCACTTTGAATATCCCGTTGTTCACGATGTCAGCGCCTTCACCAATGGCAATTGCCGCACCGGCTGGCTGGTCAGGCGGCGCCAGGCATTGGCGACGGCCGGTCCGACCGGCGGCGTGCCCGGTTCGCCCACGCCGGTCGGCGCCTCGCTGGATTCGATGATCGCCACCTCGACCTCGGGCATTTCGTTGATGCGCAGCGACCGGTAGTCGTGGAAGTTGGACTGGACGATCTCGCCGCCCTCGCCGAGGGTGATCTGGTCAAAGAGGACCGCGCCGAGGCCATAGCCAATGCCGCCTTCCATCTGCGCGCGGATGATGTTGGGGTTGACGGCGACACCGCAATCGACGGCGCACCAGACCTTATGCACCCGTGGCTCGCCCCTCTCGCCGATCGAGACTTCGGCGATCTCGGCGACATAGGTATTGAAGGATTTATGCACGGCGACGCCACGCTGGCGTCCGTCGGCGACGGGCGATCCCCAATCGGCAATCTCGGCCGCCTTGCGCAGGACATTGGCGCGACGAGGATCGTTCTGAAGCAGGGCGAGGCGACCCTCGACCGGGTCCTTGCCGGCCTTCTCCAGCAGTTCGTCGATGAACGTCTCGACGGCAAAGCCGGTATGACTGTGACCCACCGAGCGCCACCACAGCACCGGCACCGGAAGCTCGACATTGTAGGCCCGCACCCGCAGATTGGAAATCCCGTAGGGCATATCCGCGGCCCCTTCGACGGTGCTCTCGTCGAGGTCGGTCTTCTTCATGACCGACTGGCCGACGATCTGCTGGTCCCAGGCGACGATGTTGCCGTCCCGATCGATGGCGCCTTCCAGCGAATGCACGTAGATCGGCCGGTAGAAGCCGCCGCGAATGTCGTCCTCGCGGGTCCACATGTGTTTGATCGGCCGCGTCATGCCGGAGGCTTTGAACGCTTCCGCCGCCTCACGCATGTAGGGAGACCCGAACTGTGCGCGCCGGCCGAAGCTGCCGCCGGCAAGCTGGGTATTGACCCGCACCTTGGCCGGATCGACGCCGCACACATCGGCGATCGCCGCCTTGTCCTGGCCAGGAAACTGCGAGCCATTGTAGCAGTCGATCGACCCGTCCTCGGCCTGGATCAGCACCGCGTCGAGCGGCTCCATCGGTGCGTGGGCGAGGAAAGGAAAGGTGATTTCCGAACGCAATGTGGTGATGCCGTCAGCGGACAAGGCGCTTTCGGTATCGCCATTGTTGGTCGCTTCGAGGCCCTCACTTGCGAGCAGCTTGCGATAATCGGCGTAGATCGCCTCGCTGGAGCGCGTCTCCGCCGCGCTGAGATCCCAGTCGATCGTCAGCGCCGCCCGCCCTTTAAGCGCGGCAAAGGTGTTTTCGGCGAACACCGCGACGCCTTGCGTGATCTGCTTGACGTCGATGACGCCGGGAACCTTGCGGGCCTCGGTGTCGTCGAAACCCTTCACCGTGGCGCCGAAATGCGCGGGGTGAGCGACCATGGCGATCAGCATGTCGTCGGCGATGACGTCGAGCGTGAACACTGCCTGACCATTGGTCTTTTCCGGCGTGTCGAGTTTTGGCCGGTCGGTGCCGATCAGCACGAAATCCTTCGGGTCTTTCAGCACGGGATCGGCCGGCGCCTCCATGGTGGCGGCTTTCTCGGCCAGTTCGCCGAAGCCGGACTCCTTGCCCGACGCTTCGTGCCGGATGCGCCCCTTGGCGACGGTGATCTCTCCGGCCGAAACGCCCCACTCATCGGCGGCCGCGGCGACCAGCATCGCCCGCGCGGTGGCGCCGGCCTTGCGCATCTGTTCGTAGGAATTGGCGATCGCGGTCGAGCCGCCGGTTCCCTGAATGCCGAAGGCCAGATTGGCGTAGAGTTCGTCATTCGCAGGGGCGGCCGCGACCCGCATCTGGCCCCAATCGGCGTCGAGTTCCTCGGCCACCAGTGTGGTCAGGCCCGTATAGGGACCCTGGCCGAACTCGATATGCTTCGACAGCACAGTGACGACGCCGTCCGGCGCGATGCGCACGAACGCATTGAGATCCTGGACCGGTCCCGCCGCGCCGGCCGGCGCGCCTTGCAGCAAGGAAGCCGCGGCTCTGCCGCGCATGGCGAGGCTGACGCCAATCACGAGGCCGGCGCCAGCGAGGAAGCCGCGCCGTGTCGTTTGGATGCTCTGGATATTCATGGGTCAGCCCTCCAGCTTCGCGGCGGCGTCATGGATCGCCTGGCGGATGCGGACATAGGTGGCGCAACGGCAAATGTTGCCGGCCATCGCGTTGTCTATGTCCTCGTCGCTCGGCTTGGGATTGAACTGCAGTAGTGAGACAGCCGACATGATCTGGCCGGACTGGCAATAGCCGCATTGGGGCACGTCGATCGCCGTCCAGGCGGCTTGGACCGCTTCGGCCTCGCGACCCTCGGCCCCTTCGATGGTGGTAACGCTGGAGCCGTCAACCGTCGAGATCGGGGTAATGCAGGAGCGGCGGGTCATGCCGTCGAGATGGACGGTGCAGGCGCCGCATTGGGCGATGCCGCAGCCATATTTCGTGCCGGTCAGTTTTTCCGCGTCGCGGATCACCCAGAGCAGCGGTGTGTCGGGATCACCGTCGAACGTCTTCTCTTCGCCGTTAAGCGTGAAATTGATCAAGCAAGCCTCCTTGCGGTTGGCTGAAAGGGAGCGGCCGGAAATTTCCCGCGGCCGAAAATTAGCATTTGCTAAAACTTAGCCGCGGCCTTGCGCGAGACAAGTGCAGCTACGTGGCCGAAAAGCGGAACTCTGTGTTCACCTCTGGTCTCTGGGCGGATCCACTGACGGCAACCACGGGCGTGGTGGGCAGGTCGATCCCCGCCGACGTTGGCGAAGGGGCGAAACAAAAGGGCCGCTCCAGCGTCGGAGCAGCCCTCGATGTCAGTCCGGTGCGACCAATGGTCACTTCACTTGGTCGCGCACCGCATCCTTGACCTTGCCGTAGTTCTTCTGGGTCTTGCCCTCGACCTGGTCAATCTGACCTTCGGCTTCCAGCCGCTCGTTACCGACGGCTTTGCCCGCTGCTTCCTTGAGCTTGCCACCGACTTCCTTGGCGCCGCCCTTGATCTCGTTCTTGTCGACCATCGATCCATTCCTTTGAGAAATAGTCCGGCGAACTGCCAGGCTTCGGAAAAACAAACGCATTTCCTCGGCGCGCGTTCCGAAGATGGATCGATAAATCGTTGGCCACGACCTGGAATCGAAAAGGGACCCGGCGATGCCGAGCCCCTTCCATAAACAGCAGTCTGCGATGCTGGACTTCTTAGAAGTCCATGCCGCCACCCAAAACCGGGCTTGCCCGGTTTTGGCACTTTGGAGTGATGGGCGGCTTGATGCCCTTCCGCGAAGCCTGACGGCTTCTTAGAAGTCCATGCCGCCCATGCCGCCCATGCCGCCGGGCATGCCGCCGCCCATGCCGCCGCCCGAATCCTTCTTCGGAGCCTCCGAGATCATCGCCTCGGTGGTGACCAGCAGGCCGGCGACCGAAGCCGCGTCCTGGAGCGCCGAGCGCACGACCTTGACCGGATCGACGATGCCCATCTGGATCATGTCGCCATATTCGCCGGTCTGGGCGTTGTAGCCGAAGGTCACCGACGAATTGTCGAGGATCTTGCCGACGATGATGGAGCCTTCGGCGCCAGCATTGGTGACGATCTGGCGAAGCGGAGCCTGGAGCGCGCGGCGCACGATGGTGATGCCGGCTTCCTGGTCCTGGTTCTCGCCCTTGATCGTCAGGGCATTGGAGGCGCGCAGCAGAGCGACGCCACCACCGGCAACGATACCCTCTTCAACAGCCGCGCGGGTGGCGTTGAGCGCGTCGTCGACGCGGTCCTTCTTTTCCTTGACCTCGACCTCGGTCGCACCGCCGACGCGAATGACCGCGACGCCGCCCGCCAGCTTGGCGAGACGCTCCTGCAGCTTCTCCTTGTCGTAGTCCGAGGTGGTCTCCTCGATCTGGCCCTTGATCTGGCCGACACGGGCCTGGATCTGCTCCTTCTCACCGGCACCATCGACGATGGTGGTGTTTTCCTTGGTGATCGAGACCTTCTTGGCGCGGCCGAGCATGTCGAGCGTGACATTCTCGAGCTTGATGCCGAGGTCCTCGGAGATGACCTGACCGCCGGTGAGGACGGCGATGTCCTCGAGCATCGCCTTGCGGCGATCGCCGAAGCCCGGCGCCTTGACGGCGGCGATCTTCAGGCCGCCACGCAGCTTGTTGACGACGAGCGTGGCCAGAGCCTCGCCTTCGACGTCCTCGGCGATGATGATCAGCGGCTTGGAGGACTGCACGACGGACTCGAGCACCGGTAGCAGCGCCTGGAGGTTGGAGAGCTTCTTCTCGTGCAGGAGGATGTAGGCGTCCTCGAGCTCGGCGACCATCTTCTCCGGGTTGGTCACGAAGTAAGGCGACAGATAGCCGCGATCGAACTGCATGCCCTCGACGACTTCGAGCTCGGTCTCGGCGGTCTTGGCTTCCTCGACCGTGATGACGCCCTCGTTGCCGACCTTCTGCATGGCGGCGGCGATCATCTCGCCGATTTCCTTCTCGCCATTGGCCGAGATGGTGCCGACCTGGGCGACTTCGTCCGAGGTCTCGATCTTGCGAGCCGAGGCCTGCAGAGCTTCGACGACCTTGATGACGGCCATGTCGATGCCGCGCTTGACGTCCATCGGGTTCATGCCGGCGGCAACCGACTTGCCACCCTCGCGAACGATCGCCTGGGCGAGAACCGTCGCGGTCGTGGTGCCGTCGCCGGCCTTGTCGTTGGTCTTCGAGGCCACTTCGCGCACCATCTGGGCGCCCATGTTCTCGAACTTGTCCTCGAGCTCGATCTCCTTGGCGACGGTGACGCCGTCCTTGGTGATGCGGGGCGCGCCAAAGGACTTGTCGATGACGACGTTACGACCCTTGGGGCCGAGGGTCACCTTCACCGCGTCGGCGAGGATGTCGACGCCGCGCAGCATGCGTTCACGTGCGTCGCGGCCGAATTTTACTTCTTTAGCTGCCATGGTCTTAATTCTCCCGGGCGCGCCATCGAAGGCCGCGCCGTTTGAAGTTTCTTGGAATGTCGTTGTGGAACGTCGGCTCAGGAGCCGTCGCTCGTCTTCAGCCGACGATACCCATGATGTCGGATTCCTTCATGATCAGAAGGTCTTCGCCGTTCAGCTTGACCTCGGTGCCCGACCATTTGCCGAAGAGAATACGGTCGCCGGACTTGACGTCGAGCGGAACGACCTTGCCGGACTCGTCACGCGCGCCGGAGCCGACCGCGATGATCTCGCCTTCCTGGGGCTTTTCCTTCGCCGTATCCGGAATGATGATCCCGCCAGCGGTCTTGGCTTCGGATTCCACCCGGCGTACGACGACGCGATCGTGCAGGGGACGGAAATTCACAGCTGCCATGTTCGTTGAACCCTTCGTTGAACGAATACGGCCGGACCCAGAACGGGACCCGGCTCGAAGAATTTGGCACTCACCAATGGAGAGTGCTAACGACGAGGCAGATAGGGTGGCGAGCGACGCGATGTCAAGATGTCGGCAACGACGGACGACAGGATTTTTATGGGCTGGCCAAGCCGGATAGGGCTGGTCCTCGCGGGCGACCAGCCCGGTCGGCCAGTGCCTTGACCCGCTGGCGGCCCCCCTCTATCGCGTCGGGCGATCAGTTGAAAGATAACGGGCCGTCGATGGACATCACCACTCCCGGTAATTCCGGCATCAGTCGCAAGATAAAGGCTCTGGCTGAGATTTCCACCGGTTACGACGCGCTGTTCTGCGACGTGTGGGGCGTCGTCCACAATGGCGAGCGCAAGCACCCGGCCGCCGAAGCCGCCTTGACGGAGGCGCGCGCGGCGGGCGCCAAAGTGGTTCTTTTGACCAATTCGCCGCGCCCCTCGGCCAGCGTCATCGACCAACTCGATGCGCTGGAGTTTTCGCGTGATGCCTATGATGCGGTCGTCACCTCCGGCGACGCCACCCGCGCGCTGATCGCGGAGACCGGAGGGCCGGTCTTCCATCTCGGCCCGGCACGGGACATCGAACTGTTCGACGGGCTCGGCGTCGAGCGGGTTGGCGAGGCGGACGCGGCGGTGATTGTGGCGACCGGCCTCTACGACGACGAGGCGGAGACGCCCGCCGACTATGGCGAACTGCTGTCCCGGCTGCATTCCCGTGGCCTGCCGATGATCTGCGCCAATCCCGACATCGTCGTGCATCGCGGCGACCGGTTGATCTACTGTGCCGGCGCGCTGGCGCGTGACTATGCCGCCCTCGGGGCGACGGTCCATCTCGCCGGCAAGCCGCATCGGCCGATCTACGACGTCGCGACCCGGGTGGCCGGCATGTCCGATCGCGCGCGCATTCTCGCCATCGGCGACGGCCTGATGACCGACATCAAGGGCGCCAACGATTTCGGCATCGATGTGCTGCTGATCACCGACGGCGTCCATGGTGACGAGTTCGGCGGACCGGACCCCGACGCCGAGGCGGTCGTGCGGGTCTTGCGCGAACGCGGTCTCGACGCCCGCACTTTCATGGCGGCGCTGGCATGACGAATGGCGCCGCGCTGCGGCTTGGCGGCATCGCGGACATTCCCGAGAGCCTTGCCGGCTGCGTCGTCGCGGTCGGCAATTTCGATGGCGTCCATCGCGGCCACCAGGCGGTGCTCGCGGTCGCGCGCGAATTGGCCGAGGCCGAGGGCCGGCCGCTCGTCTGCCTCACCTTCGAGCCGCATCCGCGCACGGTCTTCCGTCCCGACCTGCCCGTTGCGCGACTGACCCCGGCGCCAATGAAAGCGCGGCTTCTCGGAGCGCTTGGGTTCGACGCCGTGGTCGAGCAGCCCTTCGACCGGGCCTTTGCCGCGCTGGAGCCTGAGGCCTTCGTCGAAACCGTTCTCGTTGATTGCCTGAAATCCCATCACGTCGTTGCCGGCTTCGACTTTCACTACGGCGCCAAGCGCGGCGGCACCCCGCAGACGCTTGCCGAGTCGGGCCCGCGCCACGGCTTCGGCGTGACGCTGGTGCCGGCTTTCGCCGACGAGGGCGGAGAAACAGTCTCGTCGAGCCGTATCCGTGCGCTTCTCGAAGCCGGCGACGTCGCGGCGGCGGCCGGCCAGTTCGGTTATCGCTGGACCATCCGCGGCGAGATCGTCCACGGCCAGAAGCTCGGCCGCAGCCTCGGCTATCCGACCGCTAATCTGGTGCTTGAGCCCGACGAGATGCTGAAGCACGGCATCTATGCCGTGCGCCTGCGCCGCGCCGACGGCACGCTGCATGACGGCGTCGCCAGCTTCGGCCGCCGCCCGACCTTCGACAATGGCGCGACATTGTTCGAGACGTTCCTGTTCGACTTTTCCGGCGATCTCTATAGCGAAACGGTCGACGTCTCGATCTTCGCCTTTTTGCGCGGCGAGGCACGTTTCGAGAGTGCCGAGGCCCTTGTCGCCCAGATGGACCGAGATGCCGAAGAGGCGAAGGCGGTACTCGCCGGCGTGGCGCCGCTCTCGCCGCTGGACAACGCGATCGCGTTTTAGCCGGCCTGCCTTGGTCTCGGCGCCGGAGCCGACACCATAATCGGCGAGCGAGCGGCCGGCGGAGAGAACCATCCGGCCAAGCGTTTGCGTTTGCCGCCCTTCGGCCCCTCGTCATCGTCGGGAAAGCGCCCGTTGAGCATGATCACCATGCCGATCTGAACGCTCGAAAAGGTCAGGCCGAGGAAATAGATGACCAGCCCGATCGCCAGCGGGCCGGAATCCGAGCGGGCGATCGTCGTCCCGAAACCGCCGATATCGGCAAGCGCCAGCACGGCGACGAAGAACGCGGCGGCACAAAAGCCGATCAGCGCGTTGCGGGCGAGAAAGCGAAAGAGATGGGGCATCGCGACCTCCTTACGGGGCGTCGAGCAGGCGTGCCGGCCCCGATGTTCGAAATTATATCATTCGGCTAGTCAGGCCAACGTGGCGCTTGCCTCCTTGATGCAGGCCGTCGCGCCTGCCTTTCCTTCGCTTGCCGGACTTGCTAAAGGCTCGGACCATGCTCAGTCCGCGCGCGCATTCCGTTTTCATACGAATTAGCCGCCCGGCCTTCTGACCGGCTCGGCCGGGGAGGGTCCGGGTTTGCCGGCCGCCGCGCCACCACCGCTTTTTTCCTTTGTGCCGTGCTTTGATCGCGGCGGACGACATGGCTGACATCATGAGCGACACCAAGACGACAGATTCCGACGGCGCCGTCGATTATTCCAAGACGCTGTTTCTGCCCGAGACCGACTTTCCGATGCGCGCCGGTCTGCCCAAGGCCGAGCCCGAATGGCTCGCCAAATGGGACGGCATGGATCTCTATGGCACCTTGCGCAAAGCCTCGGAAGGCCGGCCGAAATACGTCCTGCATGACGGGCCGCCCTACGCCAACGGCAACCTGCATATCGGCCACGCGCTGAACAAGATCCTCAAGGACGTCATCACCCGCTCGTTCCAGATGCGCGGCTACGACGCCAATTACGTCCCCGGCTGGGACTGCCACGGCCTGCCGATCGAGTGGAAGATCGAGGAGCAGTACCGCGCCAAGGGCAAGAACAAGGACGACGTGCCGGTCAACGAGTTTCGCAAGGAATGTCGCGACTTTGCCGCTCATTGGGTGGGCATACAGACCGAGGAGTTCCGCCGCCTCGGCGTCGAGGGCGACTTCAAGGACCCGTATCTGACCATGGCCTATGGGGCCGAGTCGGTAATCGCCGGCGAGCTGTTGAAGTTCGCCATGTCGGGCCAGCTTTATCGCGGCTCCAAGCCGATCATGTGGTCGGTGGTGGAAAAGACCGCGCTGGCCGAAGCCGAGGTCGAGTACCACGATCATGAGTCGGATACGGTGTGGGTGAAGTTTCCGGTGAAGGAGGTCGTCGCCGTCGATTTTTCGCGTGAGCTTTCAGATGAGGCTGCAAAAAAGTTAAACGAGCGATACACGGCTTTGCGGTCGGCATCAGTTGTCATCTGGACAACGACGCCCTGGACGATCCCCGGCAACCGTGCCGTCGCCTTCTCGCCCCGCATCGCCTATGGGCTCTACGAGGTCACTGCGCTGGACGACGCCGAAAATCCCCGCTGGGCGATGCAAGGCGAAAAGCTGATCCTTGCCGACGCGCTCGCGGCGGAGGTTTTCGCCAAGGCGCGTGTGCCGGAGGCGGGCTACCGACGC
The DNA here is from genome assembly GCF_036549515.1 of Aurantimonas sp. E1-2-R+4. Classification (NCBI taxonomy): domain Bacteria; kingdom Pseudomonadati; phylum Pseudomonadota; class Alphaproteobacteria; order Hyphomicrobiales; family Aurantimonadaceae; genus Aurantimonas; species Aurantimonas sp. E1-2-R+4. The sequence continues at coordinate 23,976 of NZ_JAZHLK010000019.1, forward strand.
ATTGATGACGTCGCGGCTGACGAACTTGCTGCGCTAACCTGTCACCACCCGCTCGCGGGACTCGGCGGCGGCTACGACTTCCCCGTTCCCCTCCTTCAAGGCGATCACGTCACCGACGAGGCGGGTACCGGTTTCGTTCATACCGCGCCCGGCCACGGCCGCGAGGATTTCGATGCCTGGATGGCCGCCCGCCGCGATCTCGAAGCGCGCGGCATCGACACGGCGATCCCCTTCACCGTCGACGACGACGGCTTCTACACCAAGGACGTGCCGGGCTTCGGGCCGGACGCGGAAGGCGGTCCCGCGCGCGTCATCGACGACAAGGGCAAGAAGGGCGACGCCAACAAGCGTGTCATCGCCGCGCTGATCGAGCGGAACAATCTGCTCGCCCGTGGCCGCCTGAAGCATCAGTACCCGCATTCCTGGCGCTCCAAGAAGCCGGTGATCTTCAGGAACACCCCGCAATGGTTCGTCCACATGGACGAGGATCTCGGTGGGTATGGTTTGGACGCTGGCGCCCCCCTCCCTACCGGTGGGGAGGGTGACACCCTCCGCTCCCGCGCGCTCGCCGCCATCGACGACACCCGCTTCGTGCCGACATCGGGCCAGAACCGGCTGCGCGGCATGATCGCCGACCGGCCGGACTGGGTGCTGTCCCGCCAGCGTGCCTGGGGCGTGCCGATCTGCGTTTTCGCCGACGAGAATGGCGAGATCCTCAAGGACGAGGCGGTGAACGCCCGTATCCTCGAAGCCTTCGCGGAAGAGGGCGCCGACGCCTGGTTCGCCGACGGCGCCAAGGAACGCTTCCTCGGCAACGAACACGATTCGCAGAAGTGGACCATGGTCCGCGACATCCTGGACGTGTGGTTCGATTCCGGCTCGACCCATGCCTTCTGCCTGGAAAAGCGGCCCGACCTCAAATGGCCGGCCGACCTTTATCTCGAGGGCTCCGACCAGCATCGCGGCTGGTTCCACTCCTCGCTGCTGGAATCCTGCGCCACACGCGGCCGGGCGCCCTATGACGCGGTGCTGACCCATGGCTTCGTCATGGACGAGGAGGGGCGGAAGATGTCGAAGTCCCTCGGCAACGTCGTCACCCCGCAGGACGTCATCAAGCAGTCCGGCGCCGACATCCTGCGGCTGTGGGTGATCAGTTCCGATTATTCGGAGGATTTGCGGCTCGGCAAGACCATCCTGCAGACCAACATCGACAGCTACCGCAAGCTGCGCAACACCATGCGCTGGATGCTCGGAACGCTCGCCCACGACACCGGCGAGACGGTGCCGCTGGCCGAGATGCCGGAGCTGGAGCGGCTGATGCTGCACCGGCTCGCCGAGCTCGACGAAGTGGTCCGCAAGGGCTACGACGGCTTCGACTTCAAGCGGATCAGCCGGGCGTTGCTCGATTTCGTCGTGGTCGAGCTGTCGGCCTTCTACTTCGATATCCGCAAGGATTCGCTCTACTGCGATCCGCCCTCGGCGGTCCGCCGCAAGGCCGCGCTGCAGGTCGTGCGGACGCTGTTCGACCATCTGGTCACCTGGCTCGCACCGATGCTGCCCTTCACAATGGAGGAGGCGTGGCTGTCGCGTTATCCGGAGGCGCGGTCGGTGCATCTGGAATCCTTCCGCGATGTCGATCCGGCCTGGCGCGACGACGCGCTTGCCGCCCGCTGGCAAAAGCTGCGCCGAGTCCGCCGCGTCGTCATGGGCGCGCTGGAGGAACAGCGGCGCGCAAAGACCATTGGCTCGTCGCTGGAGGCCGCACCTGTCCTCCATCTCGACGACGCCAATCTGCGCGCGCTCGCCGCGTCCGTCGATTTCGCCGAGATCGCTATCACCAGCGGCCTCGACATCTCCGGCGAGCCGGCGCCGGCCGAGGCCTTCCGCCTGGTCGACACGCCCGGCATCGCTGTTATCTTCCGCAAGGCCCAAGGGATAAAATGCGCCCGGTCGTGGAAGATCACCGACGATGTGGGATCGGATTCCGATTTCCCCGACGTTTCGGCGCGCGACGCGGCGGCCTTGCGGGAATTGGGCGCGACCACGGCGCGCGTCCTCCAGGAGGCTGAAGGTTCGTTATAGGCTCGTGAATTGCGCCAATGGACGGCTCTCCCATCGAAGATGGCGGGGTAAAACCGCCAACCGCGCTTGCGCGGTGATGGAGAGCGGCTTAAAAATGCGCCCGGAATTCGCCTGAATTTCGTGGCATCCGCGGGCCGCGTCCGGCGACTGCCGGCCGCCGCCCCTCCGCTGACATGAGGGCGGCAAATTCGGCTAGGGGGCCGTATCGTATGACGAAGACAGTTCGATTCGCGTTTCACGCGATGGCCATCGGCGCGGTCGCGCTGGCCCTCTCCGGCTGTCTCGGACCGACCTACGGCACCGGCAAGTCGCAGGGCGAGACGCTGTTCGACGATCTCAACAACGTGGTTTCCCTTGGGGGTAGCAGCGATGCCGCCCAGATCGCCTACGCCCCGCGACCGGAACTGGTGAAGCCCGACAACACCAGCATTTTGCCGCCACCGCAGGCAACCCGCAACACCACTGGCGATCCCAACTGGCCAGAATCGCCGGAGCAGCGCGCGGCGCGTCTGCAGGCGGCCGCCTATCAGGGCGATGGCCCCGTGCCGGCCGATGTTGCGACGGCGCGCAAGGAAGGCGTGACCCAAGCCTATCTCGATCGCGCGGGCGGTAGCGGTTACAAATTCGACAACGGCAGGCCCGACACCACGCTTTCGCCTGGAGAACTTCGCAGCCGCGGCGAACTCATTCGTCAGCGCCAGCGCGACAGTCAGCAGGGCAGCGCGACCCAGCGCAAATATCTGAGCGAGCCGCCGATCGCCTATCGCAAGCCGGCGGCCACGGCGCCGGTTGGCGATCCGGGCGAGGACGAGAGCGTCAAGGAGCGGAGGATGCGCGGCAGCGACGGCAGTATCGGTTCGAAAATCCGCAACCTGCTGCCGTTCTGATCACCGGGGCGGGACACCCAGGCCGCAATTGGCTTTTCAGTTGCGCGACGTGCCGGTCTCAGCGTCTGGCGCGGAAGAAATCGCGCAGGATCGTTGCGCTCGCGCTTTCCGCGATGCCCGCATAGACCTCCGGCGCGTGGTGGCAGGTGGGCTGGCTGAAGAAACGCGGACCTGCCTCGACGGCGCCGCCCTTCGGGTCGCTGGCGCCGAAATAGAGCCGCCGGATTCGCGCGAAGGAGATCGCCGCGGCGCACATGGCGCAGGGCTCCAGCGTTACATAGAGATCGCAGTCCGGCAGCCGTTCCGAGCCGAGCGCCGTTGCGCCAGCGCGGATAGCGAGGATTTCGGCATGAGCGGTCGGATCGTGGCGTTGGCGCGTTTCGTTGCCGGCCCGGGCGAGGATTTCGCCGTTTCGCACCAACACGGCGCCGACCGGCGTCTCGCCGCGTTCGGCCGCGTCGCGGGCTTCTTCGAGCGCGACATCCATGAAATTCTGACTGGCCACCGTCGGGTTCCTCTCGCTCCAGGGGTGACGACCTGTTAGAGCGATCCACGGTCGGTGCGCGGATCGACTGAAGCTCGTCGCGCCCTTCGCCGCGCCGCAGACCGGTCTTTCCAGCCGATCCGGCATGCCGGACAAAGGCAAATTTTATTCGATCTGAGGGGTTCCCGAGGCCAGGGTCCGCCGCAGCAAAGGCAATGGCATGAGCGATACGACGAACGGCGACGACAGGAAAGGCCGCGGCCGCAAACCGGGTGATGGCGGCGGTGCGCGTGGCGGCAAGAGTGGCGGCGGCGGCGAAAAGCGCCCCTTCCGGCCGCGCGCCGAAGCCCGGACTGGCGATCGGCCGGACGCCGGCAAGCCACGCGGTGACCGTCCCTCGTCGGACAAGCCGCGGCCCGGCCGCGCCGGGGGCGCTGGCGCCGACGGCGAGCGCAAGCCGTTCACGCCGCGCAGCCGCGGAATGGCCTCCCATGGCGGGCCACGAAGCGAGAGCGGCGACGGCGCGGCGTCGAAGCCGCGCAGCTACGGACAGCTCGCTCATGATTCCGGGAAAGCCGAGCGCAAGCCAAGGCCTGAGGACAAAGAAAGACGGCCACCACGGACGGATCGTCCTGCGAGCGCCGACGCGGAAGCGACGATGCCGGGCAAGATGCGGATCGCCCGGCGGCTGGCGCGGGCGGGCATCGCCTCGCGCCGCGACGCCGAGGGCATGATCGCCGACGGCCGGGTGCGGGTGAACGGCAAGGTGCTCGACACGCCGGCGCTGGACGTAACCGCCGCCGACAGGATCGAGATCGACGGCGCACCGCTGCCGGCGATCGAGCGCACGCGCTTGTGGCTGTTCCACAAGCCGGCCGGGACGGTCACGACGAACCGCGATCCGGAAGGGCGTCCGACCGTTTTTGAACGGCTTCCGAAGGATATGCCGCGCGTCCTCACTGTCGGCCGGCTGGATATCACCACCGAGGGCCTGCTGCTCCTGACCAATGACGGGGGTCTGGCGCGCATCCTCGAACTACCCGCGACCGGGTGGCTGCGCCGCTACCGCGTCCGCGCCCATGGCGCGATCAATCAGGCGCGCCTCGACGAGCTGCGTCAGGGCATCGCCATCGACGGCGTCTTCTATGGCGCGATCGAGGCCAGTCTCGATCGCGAGCAGGGCTCCAACGTCTGGCTGACGCTGGGCCTGCGCGAAGGCAAGAACCGCGAGGTCAAACGCGTCCTCGCGCATCTCGGCCTGGACGTGAACCGTCTGATCCGGCTCTCCTTCGGCCCCTTCCAGCTGGGCGACCTCCCCGAGGGCTCGGTGCAGGAGATCAAGGGACGGACGCTGCGCGACCAACTCGGCGATCGCCTGATCGAGGAGGCCGGCGCCGATTTCGACGCGCCTGTCGCCAAGCCCTTCTCCAACAAGCCGGTCGAGGCCGAACAGCCGAACGAGGATCTGCGCCCGATCAAGCGCGGCGACTGGATTTCCGCCAGCGAGACGGCGCCGAACAAGAAGCGTGCCCGCGAGGCCAAGCGCGAGGATGCCCTCGGCCGCCTGGACACGCGCGCACCGCGTCCGCAGCGCGGCGAGCGGCCGGACAGGCCGGAGCGCGGCGGCGCCGGCAAGCGCTTCGACGGTTCGAAGAAACCCTATGGCGATCGCGGCGCGGCGTCTGCCGATGGCGACAAGCCGGCGGCCAAGAAGCCGTTCGGGGAAGGCAAGCGTTCGGCCAATGTCTGGATGGCGCCGGGCGCGCGGCCACAAGGCACGAAGAAGGGGCTGGCGGCTCAGGAGCGGCCGCAGCGCCGGGGACCGGGAGGCGGGGGCAGGCCACCCGCCGGTGCCGGTTCGACCGGGCGGGAGGGCGGCGATAGACCGCGCGGCCCGCGACCGCCGCGCAAGGGCTGAGCCGCGATGCGCATCGTCGGGGGTGAATTTCGTGGCCGCCGCCTGGCGACACCGAAGACCGACGCGATCCGCCCGACCACGGATCGCAACCGCGAGACCCTGTTCAACGTGCTGGCCCACAGGGGCGGCTTCACCCTTGATGGGTCCCGGGTGCTCGATCTGTTCGCGGGTACCGGCGGGCTGGGGCTGGAGGCCCTCTCGCGTGGCGCTCGCTTTTGCCTCTTCATCGAGGAGGGTGTCGAGGGCCGGGGGCTCGTGCGCGAGAATGTCGAGGCCTTCGGGCTGCAGGGGCGATCGAAGATCTTTCGGCGCGATGCAACCAGGCTCGGCGGCGTCAGCACGATGGAGCCGTTCTCCTGTCTCTTTGCCGATCCGCCCTACGGCAAGCGGCTCGGCGAGGCGGCGCTGGTCTCCGCCCGCGATGGCGGCTGGCTGAAGCCGGGCGCGCTCGCCGTGATCGAGGAGGCGGTCTCCGCCCCATTCGAGACCCCGGACGGCTTCACGCTCGAAGAAGAGCGGGCCATGGGCGAGACGATTTTGCGCTTTCTGGTGGCCGCGTCCGACTCCTCGTCCCTGAAACCGGCGACCTAACTAAACCGTAATTGGTCACGATTCCTGCGATCCGCCATAGTCCGGGCGTCCCTGACCAGACGCATTGAACGAGGATCAGACCGAACGATGAAGCTTTTCTCGCGCCAGATCGGCTTGTCGGCTCTCGCCGTCGCCTTCGCTTTGCCGCTTGCGGCCCGTGCCGAAACGGTGGCCGCACCGAAGGCCGAGGCCGCGACGCAGCAGGCCACGGCCAAGGAAAAGGCCGCGGAACTCTCGACCTTCATGCTCGACAACGGGCTCCAGGTCGTGGTCCTGCCCGACCATCGCGCCCCGGTCGTGACCCAGATGCTCTACTACAAGGTCGGCGCGGCGGACGAGGCGCCCGGCGAAAGCGGCATCGCCCACTTCTTCGAGCATCTGATGTTCAAGGGCACCAAGAGTAATCCGGAAGGGACTTTCTCGCGGGCCGTCGCCGAGATCGGCGGTCAGGAGAACGCCTTCACCACCTCGGACTACACCGGCTACTATCAGCAGATGCCGGCCGACGCGCTGGAAATGGTTATGACCTTCGAGGCGGACCGCATGGAGAACCTTGTGCTCTCCAAGGAAACGGTGGCACCCGAGCGCGACGTCATTTTGGAAGAGCGCCGGTCGCGCGTCGACAATGATCCCGGCTCGCAGCTCGCCGAGGCCGTTCAGGCGGCACTGTTCCAGAACAGCCCCTATGGCGATCCGGTGATCGGTTGGCGCTCGGAGATCGAGGCGCTGTCGCGGGACGGCGCCGTCGCCTTCTACGACAAATATTATACCCCCAACAACGCGATCCTGCTGATCGCCGGCGACGTGACCGAAGCGGAAGTCCGCCGGCTGGCCGAAAAGACCTATGGCAAGGTTGCGCGCCGCGCCGAACCTGGCGAGCGCGTCCGGCCGGTGGAGCCGGAGCCGTTGGCCGCGCGGACGGTGACGCTGACCGACGCGCGCGTCACCCAGCCGTCGATGCAACGGGCCTATCTCGTGCCTTCCGATACGACCGCCGATCCGGGCGAGGCCGAAGCGCTTGATGTCCTGGCTGACGTTCTTGGCGGTGGCACCACGAGCCGGCTGTATCGCGGCCTTGTCGTCGACAAGGCGATCGCCGCCGGCGCCGGTGCCCACTACGCCGGAACCGCGCTGGAGGAGGGACAGTTCGTCGTCTACGGGATGCCGCGGGGCGAGGCGAGCCTGGAGGAGATCGAGGCGGCGATCGATGCCGAGATCGCCCGCATCGTCGAAAAGGGCATCACCGCGGAGGAACTGGAGCGCGCCAAGAACCGCGTCCGCAAGGATGTCATCTATTTGCGCGACAGTCAGACCTCGATGGCGCGCCGTTATGCCGCGGCGCTTTCGACGGGCCGCACCATCGCGGATGTCGAGGGTTGGCCCGAGCGGATCGAGGCGGTCACCGTCGAAGACGTGGCGGCCGCGGCTCGGAAATATCTCCAGCCGAAGCGCTCCGTGACCGGCTATCTGCTGCCGGAGCCGTCCGCCGAAACCCGCTCCTGATTTTTCGCATCGCGGAAGGAAGAAACCGTTGAAGCCATTCGCCAATCCGTTTGCCGGCGCAGTCGCCGCCCTGACCCTGTCCCTCGGTCTTTCCTTTGCTTCGCTCGGCCCGGTCGGCGCGGTGGAAATCCAGGAGGTGACGAGCCCAGGCGGGATCAAGGCCCTCCTCGTCGAGGACTACACGAACCCGCTGATTGCCATGAAATTCGCTTTCAAGGGCGCCGGCTCGACCCAGGATGCAGACGGCAAGGAAGGCACCGCCAATTTGATGTCGGGTTTGCTCGACGAGGGTGCCGGCGAGATCGACAGCCGCGCGTTTCAGGCGCGTCTCGACGATCTCGGTGTCTCGCTGAGCTACGACGCCAGCCTCGACAATTTCACCGGCAATTTCCGCACCATCGTGGAGTTCGAGGACGATGCCTTCGATCTCTTGAAGCTGTCGGTCAACGATCCGCGTTTCGACGAGGAGCCGGTGGCGCGCATCCGTGGTCAGATCAAGGCCGGCATCCTCGCTGACCAGAACGACCCCGGCGAACTTGCCGGCAAGGCATTCCGCGAGACAGTCTTCGCCGGCCATCCCTATTCGCGCCCGACTGAGGGCACCCTGGAAAGCCTCGACAAGGTGACGTCCGAGGATTTGAAGGCTTTGCGCGGCAAGACCTTCGCCAAGGACAATTTGTATGTCGGCGTCGTCGGCGCGATCAGCCCGGAAAAGCTGGGTGAAAGGCTCGACGCTGTTTTTGGCGCCTTGCCGGAGACGGCCGATCTGAAGCCGGTTTCCCAGACCGAACCGGTCACCGGCAAGACCATCGCCGTCGAGCTTGACGTGCCGCAAACGGCGATCCAGTTCGCGCTTCCCGGCGTCATGCGGAACGACGAGGAATTCTTCGCCGCCTATCTGATGAATCATATCCTCGGCGGCGGCTCGTTCACCTCGCGGCTCTATACCGAGATTCGCGAAAAGCGTGGTCTTGCCTATGGCGCTGGCTCGTGGCTGGCGAGCTACGATCATGCCGCCGTGCTCGGCGCGAGCACCGCGACCCGCTCCGACAAGGCGGCCGAAAGCATCGAGATCATCCGCGACGAACTGAAGCGCATGGCGAAGGACGGTCCGAGCGAGGAGGAACTCGCCAAGGCCAAAGCCTATGTCAAAGGCTCCTACGCCATCCGCAATCTCGACTCCTCCCTGGCGATTGCCTCGACACTCGTGGGGATTCAGCTCGACGACCTCGGCAACGACTATATCGATCGTCGCAAGGCGATTATCGATGCCGTGACGATGGAGGAGGTGAAGCAGATTGCGCGCAAGCTGCTCTCGGACGAACCCACCGTCATCACCGTCGGCCCAGGCGGAGCCTGACGGCGTGAGCGATTTCGCGCTGGCGCTTGGCGGCGGCGGTGCCCGTGGCATCGCCCATATCCACGTGATCGAGGCGCTCGATGAACTCGGCGTGCGGCCGAAGCGCATCGTCGGTTCCTCGATTGGCGCGATCATGGGCGCGGGCTACGCCGCCGGCATGAGCGGTGCCGAGCTGCGCGCCTTCGCGCTCGACAGCTTTGCCCGCAAGCGGCTCGTGCTGTCCCGGCTCTGGCAAACGCGGCCCACGCCCTTCCAGGACTTCATGAGCGACGGGGCCCTGCGCTTCGGCCCCTTCGATGCCGAGCGCGTGCTGTCGGTCTTCCTGCCCGCCGATCTGCCGACGACCTTCGAGGGCCTCGAAATACCGCTCGGGGTGATGGCGACGGACTTCTACGCCCGCACCGAGTGCGAGATCGACAGCGGCGACCTGCTCAGCGCCTTGGCGGCCTCGGCGGCCATCCCCGCCGTGTTCCGCCCGATTCGCCGGGACGGCAAGGTGCTGTTCGACGGCGGTATCTTCAATCCGCTGCCTTTCGACCGGCTGCGGGGCAAGGCCGACCTTGTCGTCGCGGTCGACGTCAACGGCGGTCCGGTGGGCAGTGGCGACACCATGCCGACGCAGATGGAGGCGATGTTCGGCGCCTCGCAGCTGATGATGCAGTCGATCACCGACTCCAAACTGCGGATGTGCCCACCCGACCTGCTGCTGCGCCCATCGGTGTCGGGTTATCGGGTGCTCGATTTCCTGCGGACGCGGCAAATCCTCGAGGAGACGGCCTCGTTCAAGGAGGAAACGAAACGCGCGCTCGGCCGCCTGTTGGGAGACCAAGGCACCGCGGCGGCGGTCGAAAACGCCCGCGCTGGGAGAGCCTCGGCGCGCTGAGCGGGCGCCCTTCTATTGGGCGGTCTGTTCGAGAAACCGCATCAGCCCGGTCTCGACCCGGGTCAGCCCATCGCGCCTGCGGCCCTTCATCATGTCTGGCGGCAGATTTTTCTCCTCGAAGGCCTGCACGATCCGGGGATGGACATACGAGGATCGCGCTACGGTCGGCGTGTTGCGCAGGACGCGTGACACCGATTTCATCGCTGCGGCAACGGCGCGCTTGCGTTTGGCCTCGGTGTCGGCTGCTGAACCCACGTCCTCGACCAGATAGCGCAGCGCCTCGGCCGAGCCGTGGAACGTCCGGAAATCCTTGGCCGAGATTCGTGCCGCGCCGGCCTCGTGCAGATAGTCGTTCAACAGGTTCGCGGTCAGCTCGCGCTGCTTCTTCTTCTGGCCAGGAAACCGGAACAGACGCTGCCCCTTGCCTTTGCGAACCCGCTTCAGCGAGCGCACCAGCGGCTTGTCGGCGATCTCGATGCGGTGTTCCTTGTTGGATTTTCCGACAAATTTCAGAACCGCGACCTTCTTGACGATGCGGAGGTTTCCCTTGCGCAGCGAGGCCACGCCCCGGCCGCCATCGGCCGCATATTTCTCGTGACCTGGCCGCATGGCGGTGAGGTCGATCAGCCGCGTCGCGATCGCCGATGTCGTCCGCCGGTCGACCTTGCTACGGCGCATATCCTTTTCCACCATCCGCCGAAGCCGGGGCAAGGCGCGGCCGAAGCGCAGGAGCCGCTCGGTCTTTACCGCGTTGCGCACGTTCACCCATTCGTCATGGTAGCGATATTGCAGCCGGCCCTTCTCGTCGCGGCCGATCGCCTGGATATGGCCGGTCGCCTCGATACAAATCCGCACGTCGGTCCAGGCCGGCGGGATCACCAGCGCCTTGACCCTTCGCTTGATGTCCTTGTCGGTGATCGGCTCGCCATCGCGGAAACAGATGCGGAACCCCTTGCCGTTCAAACGCCGCTCGACGTCGAAGGTCTCCGGCGCGACGACGCTAAGGCCAAACCGTTCGGCGTGGAGGGCGAGATGTCGGTTCATCGGGAGACGTCATGCATCCGGCGTGTTCTTCGGCCCTCGGAAACGCCAGCTTTGCGAAACCGGTTCCGACGCCTGGAGTGAGATTGTAGAGTTGCCTATCGGTCTCGAAGCGGCGGATGTGTCTCAGTCGACTGCCTTATGCGGTAAGAGCAACCAATCGTGAATAAAATCAACAAACGGGATTAAATGCGTTAAAGATTTGAAAAAAAGACAATCGAGATTCGGCGTCACGAAAGGCCCGTCATTCTGACGGCGAGACCTGCTGGAGCGGAGATTGGGCGCCGTGTCAGGGAATCCTTGACGGGCATAGGCGCGCTTGGGAGGGCGTGCCCTGGCACGACCCATCCCTTCCGCGATTTGGCGTCGCTTACCGTGGTACGCGACTGAGCGTCGCCGCGCTGGGCCTCAGCTCGCGAAAACCCGGTTCATGTCCGAGAAACCCTTGAATTCGAGGGCATTGCCGGAGGGATCGTAGAGAAACAGCGTCGCCTGTTCGCCTGGCTCGTCCTTGAACCGGATCATCGGGCGCTTGATCCAGTCGACGTCGTCGCGCTCCGTCAGGCGATCGGCGAGTGCCTGCCAATCGGTCATCGTCAGCACGACGCCGAAATGCGGGATCGGCACGGCGTGGCCATCCACCTGGCCGCCGCCGTCGGCTTTTGTCATTCCGGGACGGCTGTGCGCCGAGAGCTGATGGCCGAACAGATCGAAATCGACCCAACTCTCAGAGGATCGGCCGATATTGGCGCCGAGGACATCGCGGTAGAATGCCCGGGTTTCCTCGAGGTCGCGAACGGGAAAGGCAAGGTGGAACGGTGTCGTGCTCATCGGGACTGGACCTTGTCGAAGTTGCGGCGGCGCCCGGCAAAGGGGCGCCCACGGCGGCGTTTGCGTGGAGGGCCTTCGTCGATCGGTGACGTGTCTCCGTTCTCATCAGCCGATTTTTCGATGGCTTGCAAGGAGGGGCGCGGCTTGACCAGCGGTTCGGGGGTGACGACGCGCGTCGTCACCATGTCGTTGCCGGCGTAGAAGCCTTCGGCTTCCTGCAGCTTCAGCCGCGCCTGATCCCGCCGCCTGACGTCCTCGACGATGCGATCGGCGAGTTCCTCCTCGATTCCGAAGGCGTCGAGCGTTGCCGCACCGAAGGCCAGCGCTGATTCGACCGTCTCCCGTATTTCGAAATCCACACCACGGGCGCGGAGCGACAGCGCGTGCGAGCGGTCGTAGGAACGGACATAAAGGCTGACATTGGGGAATTCGGATCGGATCAGGTCGACGACCCGATCCGTGGTTTCGCGCTTGTTGGTGCAGACCGCGACGAGCTTCGCCTTGCGGATGCCAGCCGCCTCCAGGACGTCCTTGCGCAGGCCGGAGCCGAAATAAATCCGGAAACCGAATTTGCTCGCGTTACGGATGCGCTCGGCCGAGGAATCGATGATCGTCACGTCGATGCCGCTGGAAAGCAGGACCTGCGCTGCCATCTGCCCGAAGCGTGAGAAGCCAACCATCAGAACGGCCGAACCGGCGCCTTCGAAATCCTCTTCCAAAGTCTCTTCTTCGGTATGATCGATGGAAAACCGTCGCCCGAGCCATGTGGCCAACGGTGTCAGCGCCATCGACAGCGTAACGATCGCGATCAGCAGCGAGGAGGTCTCGCGCGGGAAGATCAGGCTCGCGGCCGCGGCGGTGAAGAGGACGAAGCCGAATTCGCCGCCCTGAGCAAGGAGTCCCGAAACCCGCACGGCGGTCGCATGGCTTTGGCCGAAGGCGCGGGACAGGAGATAGATGAAGGCCGCCTTGACGATCATCAGGACCGGTGTGAGGACCAGAATCATCAGCCAGTTGTCCGTGATCACCGACAGGTCGAGCGACAGCCCCACCGCGATGAAGAACAGACCGAGCAATAGCCCGCGAAACGGTTCGATATTGGCTTCGAGTTCGTGCCGGTAGGAAGATTCGGCCAGCAGCACGCCGGCGATGAAGGCGCCCATCGCCATGGAGAACCCGGCGGCCTCCATCAACATCGCCGAACCAAGCACCACGAACAGCGCCGCGCCCAGCATGACCTCGCGCGCGCCGGACGTCGCCATGATCCGAAACAGGGGGTTGAGCAGGTATTTCCCGACGACGAGCAGCGCTACGATTGCCCCGATCGACAGAGCGATGCGTTCGATATCGACCTCGGCGCCCTCGGAAAAGGGCGCCAGGAACGGAATCGCCGCGAGCAGCGGAACGACGGCGAGATCCTGGAACAGCAGGATGGAAAAGGCCGACTGGCCATGCCGTGTGTTGGTCTCGCCGGCCTCTTCGAGCAGTTGCAGGCCGAACGCGGTCGAGGACAGCGCGAGACCGAAGCCGATCACGACGCCAGCTTGCCAGTTCATGCCGAACAGGATCGCAATCCCCGTCAGCGCCGCGCCCGTCAGCACGACCTGGGTCAGGCCAAGGCCGAAAATCTGCCGTCGCAGCGCCCACAACCGGCTCGCCTTCAATTCGAGCCCGATGATGAACAGGAGAAAGACGACGCCGAGCTCGCCGATATGAAGGATTTCCTTGCCTTCGCCGATCAGCTGGAACACCGGCCCCATCACAATGCCGGCGAAGAGATAGCCGAGCACCGTGCCGAGGCCGATGCGCATGAACAAGGTGCCGGCGACGATCCCGCCGCCGAGAATCAGCACGACTTGCATGAAGAGGGATGTGGCCTGTTCCACTGTCGGCGGCTCGTCCTGTCTCGCGGATTCGGCGGCCGTAAACGCGCCGCCTCGCATTCGGCGTCTTGATGGGTGTCGCGTCGCACAATAGATGGTTCCTGAACGAAAACCAGCGGGCGACATCATGCACGACGATACGACGCGGCTCTTGGCGACCGCCGAGCGGCTCATCGAGACCGCCCGCAAGGCGGGGGCGGATGCCTGCGACGTGGCGGTAGTCCGCTCCTTCGGGCGCTCTGTCTCGGTTCGGCTCGGCAAGGTCGAGGAAACCGAAAGCGCCGAGAGCGAGGATATGTCGCTCCGCGTCTTCGTCGGCCGCCGCGTGGCGACCGTCTCGGCGGACATCCACGCCGATGCCCAGCCGCTCGCCGAGCGTGCTGTGGCGATGGCCAAGGTCTCGCCGGAGGACGCCTTCGCCGGGCTTGCCGATCCGCGGCGGCTGGCGCACGACGCGCTCGATCTCGACCAGTTTGACGCATCGGATATCGACAGCCGGACGATGGTCGAGCAGGCGCTCGCCATGGAAGAGGCGGCGCGCGCCGTCGAAGGCGTGACCAATTCAGGGGGCGCCTCGGTTTCGGCCGGGTCGTCGGGGCTGGTTCTCGCCACCTCCTCCGGTTTTGCCGGTCACCGCATGCGCTCGGGATTTTCCCGCTCGGTCAGTGTCATCGCCGGCGAGGGCGTCAAGATGCAGCGCGATTTCGATTTCGATTCGCGCATCCACTCCGCCGATCTGGCGGCGCCGGAGACGATCGGCCGGAGCGCCGGCGAGCGTGCCGTGCGGCGGCTCGATCCCGGGACCGTTGCCACCGGGCGCTATCCGGTGATCTTCGATCCGCGCATCGCCCGCGGTCTCATCGGCAGCATCGTGTCGGCGATCAACGGCTCGGCGATCGCGCGCAAAACCAGTTTCCTCAAGGACCGGATGGGTGAACGGATTCTTCCGGCGACATTCACCATCATGGACGACCCGCTGTTGCCGCGACGACCCGGCTCGCGTTCCTTCGACGGCGAGGGCGTACGCGGCGAGGCAATGGCGCTGGTCGAGAACGGTGTCCTCGTGAACTGGATTCTCGACTCGGCGACAGCCAAGGAACTCGACCTGGAGACCAACGGCCGTGCCAGCCGTTCGTCCGGTGGCGTCTCGCCATCGGCGACGAACGTGCTGGTCTCGCCGGGCGATATGACACCCGCCGAACTCGTCCGCGAGACCGGGCGGGGGCTTTATATCGACGAGCTCATCGGCCACGGCACCAATCTCGTCACCGGTGACTACAGCCGCGGCGCTTCGGGCTTTCTGATCGAGAATGGCGAGATTACCACGCCGGTATCGGAGCTGACCATCGCCGGAAATCTTCGCGAGATGCTGGCCTCGCTCGCCGCCGCGAACGATCTCGACGAGCGATTCTCCATCGTCGCGCCCACGCTTCGAATCGAATCGATGATGGTGGCGGGGCGCTGACTTGACCGGCATGCGCGACGATCTCGAACTGGTGAAGTCCGCCGCAATGGAGGCCGGCGCGGTCGCCATGCGCTTCTTTCGGCGCGATCCAAGGGTTTGGTGGAAGGAGGGCAATTCACCGGTCAGCGAGGCGGACGTCGCCGTCGATGCCTTCCTGAAGGACGCGCTGGTTGGCGCACGGCCGTCCTATGGCTGGGTTTCGGAGGAGATGGAACGGCCCGAGATTCGCGAAGTGGAGGCCGACCGGTTCTTCGTCGTCGATCCGATCGACGGTACCCGTGCCTATCTGCGCGGCGAGGACACCTGGTGCGTCTCGATCGCCGTCATCGAGCGAGGCCGCCCGGTGATCGGCGTCATCGCCGCCCCGGCGCTTGGCGAGGTGTTCGAAGTGACAGCCGATTCCCCGACGCGTCTGAATGGAGCCGTCTGTTCGGTGAGTCGGCCTGGCACCAGCGACCGGCTTCGCCTCGCGGTTCCCGATGCCATACGCAAGCGGCTTGACGCGGCCGGCGGCGAGCCCATCTTGGCGGAAAAAGCGGTTCCCTCGCTCGCCTATCGTCTGGCTCTCGTGGCCTCGGGTCGGCTCGACGGGACGTTGATCCGTCCGCGTGCCAATGACTGGGATATCGCCGCCGCGGACCTTCTCATCGAGAAGGCCGGCGGGCTGTTGTGCGATCGTGGCGGCGTGCCCGCACTTTACAGAAGCGAGGGCAGGAGGCATGGCCTTTTGATGGCGGCATCACATGATGCTATGGCGCGTGTCAGACAGCTGACGAGAGCGATTCCCGATTGATCTCGCTCGGCGGACCGAGCAACGAGGATTCGATTTTAATGGAAGAGCAAGAGCCCAAGCAACTGCTGCACCTGGTGTTCGGTGGCGAGTTGACAGACCTTCAGAGCGTGGATTTCAAGGATCTCGGAAGCCTTGATATCGTCGGAATCTTCCCCGATTACGCGTCGGCCCTCGCGGCTTGGCGGGGCAAGGCGCAGCAGACTGTCGACAATGCGGCCGTGCGCTACTTCATCGTTCACATGCACCGTCTCTTGAATCCGGAAAATGCGTGAGCAGACACCTCAACCATCGCGGTACGGGTCACTATGTCGGATGAAACCATGGCCGACGAGACGGCCGGCAACGCGGCACCCTTGAAGCGGTCCTGGCTTCAGGGGTGGCAGAGACGCTGGCGTCGTATCGGGCGCGATGTGCTTCGCAGCCGGGTCGCCACGGTCCTGGCCGGGGCCGCTATCTACCGAGGCCTGTGCTTCGTGCGCGCGACCCAGAAGGAGGCTCCGGGTTCCTCCGATTGGGAGAGGATTCTCGACGAGGAACATCCGGCCATCGTCGGTCTGTGGCATGGACAGCACCTGCTCGCGCCGTTCTTCCGGCCGCCTAAATTGCCCTATGTGGCACTGCTGTCGCGCAGCGCCGACGCGGAAATCAACGCGATCGTCGTCGAGCGGTTCGGCATCGCGACGGTGCGCGGATCCGGTGGCCGGGCCGGGACGGTCGGTGCGCAAAAAGGCGGAGCCCGGGCGCTGATCGCCCTGCGCCGCTTTCTCGCGGACGGCTTTGGAGTCTGCATGATCGCCGACGTGCCGAAGGGAACGCCGCGAAAGGCCGGTCTCGGCATCGTGACATTGGCCCGCATCACCGGGCGTCCAGTGCTTCCCTCGGCCGCGGTGACCAGCCGCCGCTATGTCGTCTCGAGTTCGTGGGACAAGACCACGGTACCACTGCCGTTCGGCCGTCTTGCCGTGGTCGTGGGAAAACCGATCACCGTTCCCGCCGATGCCGACGATACGATGATCGAAATCAAGCGCCGCGAGATCACGCAGGCGATCAACGCTGCGAACGAGGCGGTCGAGCGGCTTGTGCGAGATGCGCCGTGAGCGACGCGCTCGCCCGCACGGCGCTTGCGGCATATCGTCTCGCCGGATCGCTCGCCTATCCGATGCTCGGCCCCTATGTCGGCTACCGCATTTCGCGCGGCAAGGAGGATCCGGCACGGCGGCGCGAGCGTTATGGCTATGCCAGCATCGAGCGGCCGGATAGCGGGCCGCTATTATGGATGCACGCGGCGAGTGTCGGCGAGAGCGCGGCGGTCGCGCCGCTGGTCCGCGAGATAGCAGCCCATGGCATCAATGTCGTCATGACCACCGGCACGATGACTTCGGCGCATTTCGTCCACGACAACCTCGCCGACTGTGCCATCCACCAATATGTGCCGCTCGACATGAAGCCCACCTTGGCGCGGTTTCTGGATCATTGGCGTCCCGACGTGGCCATCGTGGCCGAGAGCGAAATCTGGCCGATGACCATGCTGGAGCTCGGCCGGCGCCGCATTCCGCAGGTCCTGGTCAACGCGCGCCTTTCGGACAGGTCTTTCAAGCGCTGGAAGTCGGCCCCCTGGCTGGCGGAAGCGCTGTTGGAGAATCTTGCGCATGTCGTCGCCCAGTCGGATGTCGACGGCGAGCGCTTTCGTCTCCTCGGAGCCCGGGCGGTCACTGTCGCCGGCAATCTGAAAGCCGATGTCGGCCCGCCCCCGAGCTCCGAATCGGCGCTTGCCGAACTGCAACGGGTCCTCGGGCGCCGACCCCGATGGGCGGCGCTTTCCACCCATCCCGGCGAGGAAGCGCTGGCCGGGGACGTGCATCGCTCGCTCGCGCAGCGCCATCCCGGTCTCCTCACCATCATCGTGCCGCGGCACGTCGATCGCGGCGACGAGATCGAGCAGGCGTTGCTGGAACAGGGCTTCAAGGTGGCGCGGCGCAGTCGAGGCGAGCAGCCGGACGAGACGACGGATATCCTGCTCGGCGACACCATGGGCGAGATGGGATTGTATCTGCGGCTGACGGACATCGCCTTTCTCGGCAAGTCGATCACCGGGCAGGGCGGCCAGAACCCACTCGAGGCGGCGATGCTCGGGACAGCGGTCCTCTCCGGTCGATTTGTCCAGAACTTCCGCGATGCCTATCAGCGCCTCCTGAAGAACGGCGGCGCGCGGATCGTGCGTGATGGGGAGTCTCTGGCGTCCCATGTCGACCAACTGCTTCGCGAGCCCGAGCGGTTGGCCGACATGGCGGCGGCCGCGGCGGCGACCGTCGAGGAAATGCGCGGCGCGCTTCCCCGCACGCTGCAGTCCCTCCATCCCTTCCTGCATCCGCTGAAGCTGTCGATCAGTCTCGCGCGCCGTTGCCGGCCCGCAATGCCGCGATGATGCTGCAGGAAACCCCGCCTTTCTGGTGGCGGGCGCGCTCGTGGCCGACGCGACTTCTCGCACCGGCGGCGATGATCTACGGGCGCGTCGCCCGGCGCAATCTGGAGCGCGGCGAGCGTGCCGACATCGATGTGCCGGTTTTGTGCGTCGGCAATTTCACCGTCGGCGGCGGCGGCAAGACGCCGACCGCGATGGCGCTTGGCCGGGCGGCGAAGGCGGCGGGCCTTCGGCCCGGTTTCGTCTCACGCGGTCATGGCCGATCGGGCCGTGGGGCGGTCGCGGTCGACCCGGAGCACCACTCGGCGGGCGAGGTCGGTGATGAGCCGCTGCTGCTCGCAACCGTCGCGCCCACTGCTGTGGCGGTTGATCGCAAACAGGCGGCGGCGCTTTTGAAGCGCGAGCATGGCGTCAACTTCATCATCATGGATGACGGGTTCCAAAGTTCGCGCCTGTGGATCGATTACGCGCTCATCGTGATCGACGCGCGGCGCGGGCTCGGCAATGGCGCCGTCATCCCGGCGGGACCGGTGCGGGCGCCGGTCATCGACCAGATCCGCTTGGCGGACGCGCTGCTCGTGGTCGGTCAGGGCGATGGCGGCGACACGGTGATCCGGCGGACGGCGCGAGCCAACAAGCCGGTCTTCGAGGCCGCGTTGGAGCCGCGCGACGGCGATCGGTTCGGCGGCATGCGGGTGCTCGCCTTCGCCGGCATCGCCGATCCGACGAAGTTCTATGCGAGCCTTGCCGCGCTCGGCGCCGAGATCGTCGAGACCCGCGACTTTCCCGATCACCATGTTTTTTCGAAAGGCGACATGGACGAGTTGTCCGCCGCTGCCTGGCGATCCGGACTGCAATTGGCCACGACCCGCAAGGACGCGGTGCGGTTGGCGACGGGAACGACCGCGCAGCAGCTTTTCTTCAAGGAATGCGAGGTGCTCGACGTCGATCTGCGCTTCGAGCCGGACAGCCTCGGCGCGCGGATCGTGCGCGACACGCAGCTGGCGTTCCGGCGCCGCAAGTTCAGGTAGGATTTCCTCCCGAAAGCGGCTTTAGCGCTTTTGGCCGCCGGCCTCCATCTCGCGCCGGAACGAGGCCTCGCCGTCGATATAGGCTTCCTGACGTTCCACGCTCCAATAGCGCAGGAGATCGAGCGGAATCGCCTCGCCGGTGACGGCGCAGCGCACATAGGCGCCCGGCGTAATGACCTGAAAATCCGGCGTGCCGTATTTGAGCTTGGCCTCGCCGCCGCTCTCCATGCGGTTCATAGATGTCTCCGCTTTCGGTGGACCAAGCATGAAAGGCCGGTCGATCGGCTGCTGACTAACGCCGGGCCGAAGAGGCGTCAAATGTCGAGCCCAGTCTAAACTAGTGTTCGATGACCGTCGTGTCGCTCTCGTCTACGGCAGCCGCCCCTCGATGGCCCCGTTTTCGCGGGGGCCTATCCGCTCCGTCTGTACGAGTTCCTTCAGCTTTTCCTTGAACGTGTGGCGAGGATCAATACCGAGAGCTTCTGAAGCAATATCGAAACATGTGCGAATACCTATGGACGCCAGCATATGAAGGTCATTGTCCAGGGCGCGATAGAGCTCAGCAAGGGCTTCGCCGAGTCGCCCTTCGTGTTCTGCCTCAATCGTATTGCTGAACAGCCAATCTGGTCGGACTCTGGACGCGCTGGCAGGCCAATGCCTCTTTTCCTCCCTGTGGAAAGTCAGAGTTTCTCCGCTGGGTCCGTAATCGTGCTCGTAGTCTTCTGAGTTGCTGCTGACGGTCTCTACGAACACGTGCTCGCATCCTCGACATTCAAGAATATACCAGCCAACATGCCACTGGTAGTCGTCGTCACCGCCGCGCTGAGGGTGAAACCCCCGCACTTCGCAGTTCCGAACGCCCGCGCAGATGCCGCATTCGGCCTTCCGGACTGATCCAACCTCTTCCCCCATCTTCCGCTCGGCACTCCCCCACATGTCCGGACATGTCTACTAACCATATCCCTCCTCGTATGGTCCACAACCACCATCAGCGAGGAAGTTCGCATTGAATATTTCGTCCCGCCCGATAGCAGTTTGCCGGATAGGATTTTAATGCGACTCACCCACACCCGTGAGCCACTCTAACGCCGCCCGAACATCTTCTCGATGTCGGCGAGCTTTAACTCGATGAAGGTTGGGCGGCCGTGATTGCATTGGCCGGACCCCGGCGTGGTCTCCATGTCGCGCAACAGGGCATTCATCTCGTCCGGCTTCAGGTTCCGCCCGGACCGCACCGACCCGTGGCAGGCGATCGTCGCCGCAACATGGTCGATCCGGCCGCGCACCGTATCGGCAGTGCCGAACTCGGCCAGTTCGTCCGCCAGATCGCGAACCAGCCGCTGGCAGTCGACGCGGCCGAGGATGGCCGGCGTCTCGCGCACCGCCACGGCGCCCGGTCCGAAGCGCTCGATGCCGAGGCCGAGCTGCGCGAAGGTCGCGGCGTTGTCGGCGAGACGATCCGCGTCGTCCTCGGGCAGATCGACGATTTCCGGGATCAGCAGCAGCTGGGCGGGAAGGGGGCGGCCATGCAGCGCCGTCTTCAGTGCCTCGTAGACCAGCCGCTCATGCGCCGCGTGCTGGTCGACGATGACGATTCCGTCTTCGGTCTCGGCGACGATGAAGTTGCTGTGGAACTGCGCCTTGGCCGCGCCCAGTGGGTGATCGCGTTCTCCCGCCCCTGTGTCGGTCCCGTCACCCGGCGGCTGCAACGGCGCGTCCGCGTGATCCTGACCGAATACCGGTTCCGCATCGCCTCGCTCCAGCGTCGCCGCGTCACAGGCGCCGTTGAGCGGGCGGAAGGGCGATGCGCCGACATCGTAGGCCGCCTGTCGCGGTGCTGCGAAGCCGCCGGGGGCGAAGCCCTCGAAGCGGCGCGAACCGGGCGCGACCGTGGTGGCGCCGTCCGGCCGGAAACGCGCCATCAGGCCGGAAGCATTGGCGGTCGAGGACCGCAAGCCCGCCTCGGTAAAAGCCTGGCGGATCGACCCGACGACAAGGCCGCGCACCAGGCCGGGATCGCGGAAGCGCACATCGGCCTTGGCCGGATGCACATTGACGTCGACCAGCGCCGGGTCGAGCGTCAGGAACAGCACCGCGATCGGGTGGCGGTCCTTCGCCAAAACGTCGGCATAGGCGCCGCGCAGCGCCGACAGCAGCATCTTGTCGCGCACCGGCCGGCCGTTGACGTAGAAGAACTGCGCCAGCCCGTTGCCGCGATTGAAGGTCGGAAGCCCGGCGAAGCCCTCGAGCCGGACCTCCTCGCGCACGGCGTCGATGGCAATCGCATTGTCGCCGAACTCGGCGCCGACGACGGCGGAGATGCGATGAATCCGGTCGGCGTGCGACACCGCCTCGAAGATCGTGCGGCCGCGGTCGGGACCGGCCAGCTCGAATCGCACTTCGGGAAAGGCGATGGCGATGCGGCGGACGATCTCGGTGATCGCGGCGCCTTCCGCCCGGTCGCTCTTGAGGAATTTCAACCGCGCCGGCACGGCGTGGAAAAGATCGCGGACCTCGATCACGGTTCCCTTGGACAGGGCCGTCGGTCGCGGGCCGTCCAGACGGCCGCCATCGACGGAGATCTCATGGGCCTCGGCGGCGCCGTCGGCGCGGGATTTCAACGAGAGCCGCGCGACCGAGCCGATCGAAGGCAGCGCCTCGCCGCGAAAGCCGAGCGTGTCGATGGCCTCGAGACCCCCGGCAAGCTTGGAGGTGCAGTGCCGGCGCACCGCGAGCGGCAGTTCGCCCGCCGGAATGCCGCAGCCGTCGTCGCTCACCCGGATCAGATTCTTGCCACCGCCGGCGGTCGCGATCTCGATGCGCCTTGCACCGGCATCCAGCGCGTTCTCGACCAGTTCCTTGACGACGCTCGCCGGCCGCTCGACCACTTCGCCAGCGGCGATCTGGTCGATCAGGGCATCGGATAGCTGGCGGATGGGCATGGTCTGCAATCGGCCGGGTTCGGACAGGAAAAAGGGAGCGCGGCCCATGCCGACGCTCCCTTCCTTAGTACCGTCTCGTTGCTGTCGCGGCAAACCGGTTCGCCCGCCGGCCTGTGGACGAAGGATCAAGCTTCGCCGTCGTCCTGTTCCTCCAGCATGATGAAGACCGAGCGCGACTGCACCACGACGCCGTCGGCGTGATCGATCCGGCGCGGCTCGAGCTGCGGCCAATCCGACTGGATCTGCAGGCAGTAGACATGGCCCTCGCGTGGCTCGGGCAGCGTCACCGCAACATCCTCTTGGGTGCCGTTGACGTAGATCACCGCCCGCTCGCTTTCGCTGTCGGCTTCGGTCTTCGGCGAATAGACCGACATGCCGACGAAGCGACGCTCCGGATCATTCCAGTCGTCGTCTTCCATGGCGTGGCCGTCTTCCCGCAACCAGATCACGTCCTCGACATCGCCGCCTTCGACCAGTTCGCCGGTCAGAAAGCGATCGGCATTGAGCGCCGGGTGCTCACGGCGCAGTTTGGCCAGCTTGCCGGTGAATTCGATCAAGCCCTCGTCGGCGTTGTCCCAGTCGAGCCAGGTAATCTCGTTGTCCTGGGCATAACCGTTGTTGTTGCCGCCCTGGGTGCGGCCGAACTCGTCGCCGGCGACGATCATCGGCGTGCCGCGCGCGACCAGCAGCGTCGCCAGCATCGCCCGGATGTCCTTGCCGCGCGCGTCGATGATCGCCGGATCGTCGGTTTCGCCTTCGACACCGTTGTTCCAGGAGTGATTGTCGTTGTGGCCGTCGCGATTGTCCTCGCCATTGGCCTCGTTGTGTTTGTCCTCGTACATGGCGATGTCGGCGAGGGTGAAGCCGTCATGGGCGGCGATGAAATTGACGCCCGCCGAAGGCAGCCGGCCGTCGTGATTGTAGAGGTCGGCGGAGCCGGCAAGCCGCGTCGCCAGCGCCCCGATCATGCCGGCCTCGCCCTTCCAGAACTTGCGGACGTCGTCGCGGAACTTGTCCTGCCACTCGAACCAAGGCTTGGGGAAATTGCCGACCTGATAGCCGCCGGGACCGACGTCCCACGGTTCGCCGACATGGATGCGATCCTTCAGCACGTCGTCTTTTTCAATCATCTTGAAGAACGGCGCGTCGTGGGAGAACCCGTCCGGCAGGCGGCCGAGCACCGTGCCGAGATCGTAGCGGAAGCCGTCGATGCCGGTCGCCTGAACCCAGGTACGCAGCACATCGATGAACATCTTGGCCACCGGTTCCTTGTGGGTCGCCATGGTGTTGCCGGTGCCGGTGTCGTTCAGCATGAACTCCGGCTCGCCTTCGGGATGGCGGTAGTAGAGCAGATTGTCGAGGCCGCGATAGCAGATCGTCGGCCCTTCCTCGGAGCCCTCGCCGGAGTGGTTGAAGACGACGTCAAGGAGAACCCGGATGCCGCGCGCGTGCATCGCCTCGACGACCTTGCGAATCTCGGCGAAGCCACCAGGGGCGAGGCGTGGGTCCGGCGCCATATGAGTGATCGGGTTATAGCCCCAAGCGTTGGTCAGGTTGAAATTGAGGAGATGGCCTTCGTCGATCCAGGCGGCGAGCGGCATCAGTTCGACCGTGTCGATGCCGACCTTCTGCAAGTGATCGAGGAAGTATGGCTCGGCCAGCGCCGCGACGGTACCGCGAATTTCCGCCGGCACGTCCGGGTGCCGCTGAGAATAGGCGCGGACCAAGAGTTCGTAGGTGAGCCCGGGGTTCGCAAAGGGCAGCGGCTTGGCGTCGCGGTCCGGCGCTGTAACGATGGCGCGCGGCAGGAACGGAGCGCTGTCGATCTGGCGTTCGGGGGGGGCGGTCAGCGCCGGGCGGTAGGTGAACGGCCGGTCGAGCTGCACCGCATAAGGGTCGACCAGGAATTTCGAATAGTCGAAGCGGTGGCCTTCCTCAGGCTTGTAGGGTCCGACGGCGCGCAGGCCATAGCGGGTGCCGGCGGCCAGGCCCGGCACAAAGCCGAACCGAGTGCCACCATCGCGCCCGGGAAGCGGGATGCGGTCGGTTTCCTGGGTGCCGCCCTCATCGAAAAGGCAGACATGAATCTCGTCGGCATTCTCGGAATAGACTGCGAAATGCACGCCGCCGTCGTCAATCGTCGCACCGAGCGATGCGGGAGCGCCGCGCTCGGCTGTGATGGTGTTGCTCATTGAGCCTCTTGGTCAGGTGATGACGTCCGGGTGGGACCGGCCCGTACGGTTCTTGATCTCTCCGATAACATCGGCGGTGTCGATCAGTTCCGCCAGTGCCTCTTTCGGTGCGATAGCATGTTTGGCTGCGTCCGGCTCGTAGCGCTCGATATAGACGCGCAGCGTCGCGCCCTTCGTGCCGGTGCCCGACAGGCGGTAGACGATCCGCGACCCGCCGGAAAAGACGATCCTCACGCCCTGGCCGGTGGCGACCGAGCCGTCGATCGGATCCTTGTAGGAAAAATCGTCGGCTTCAGAGACGACGAGCGTGCCGAAGCGTTGCCCGGCCATCGAGGCGAGCCGGTCATGCAGCGATTCCATCAGGCCGCGCGCCGCCCGGGTGTCGATCTCCTCATAGTCGTGGCGCTGATAGAAGGTGCGGCCGAATTCCGTCCAATGGCCCTCGACAATTGCCTTCACGCTCTCGCGGCGCTCGGCGAGAATGTTGAGCCATAAGAGCACGGCCCACAGGCCGTCCTTCTCGCGCACATGGTCGGAGCCGGTGCCGGCGCTCTCCTCGCCGCAGATCGTCACCTTGCCGGCGTCGAGCAGCGTGCCGAAGAACTTCCAGCCGGTCGGCGTCTCGTAAAGATCGACGCCGCGCTTCTGCGCCACCCGGTCGGCGGCCTGGCTGGTCGGCATCGACCGCGCGATTCCGACAATGCCCTTGGCGTAGCCGGGCGCCAGATGGGCGTTGGCGGCCAGAATCGCCAGCGAATCCGACGGCGTGACGAGAATGCCCTTGCCGACGATCAGGTTGCGGTCGCCGTCGCCGTCCGAGGCGGCACCGAAATCCGGACCATCCGGTGCCATCATCTCGTTGATCAGGACTGCCGCATGAACGGCGTTGGGATCGGGATGACCACCGCCGAAATCCTCCTTCGGCTCTCCGTTGATCACCGTTCCGGCCGGCGCGCCAAGGCGGTTTTCGAGGATTTCCCTGGCATAGGGGCCGGTGACCGCATGCATGGCGTCAAAGCGGAGGGTGAAACCGGAAACGATCAGTTCGCGAATCTTGCCGAAGTCGAACAGCGTCTCCATCAATTCCGCATAGTCGGCGACCGGGTCGACCACCTCGACCACCATGTCGCCGAGTCGGGTCTCGCCGAGATGGGAGATGTTCGGAGCGGTTTCGGTCCACACGCGATAGCGCGAGATCGTCCTGGTCTTTTCGAAAATCGCCTCGGTCACCGCTTCGGGAGCCGGGCCACCATTGGCGATGTTGTACTTGATGCCGAAATCGCCCTTGGGTCCGCCCGGATTGTGGCTCGCCGACAGGATGATGCCGCCCGAGGCGCCGCGCTTGCGGATCAGATGCGAGGCGGCCGGCGTCGACAGGATGCCGTCCTGCCCGACGATCACGCGACCGTAGCCGTTCGCGGCTGCCATCCGGATCGCGGTGAGGATCACCTCGCGGTTGTAGAAGCGCCCGTCGCCGCCGATGACGAGGCTTTCGCCGGCGTCGCTTCCGGCGGCGTCGAAGATCGCCTGGATGAAATTGGCGGCGTAATGCGGCTTCTTGAAATGCGCGACCTTCTTGCGCAGACCGGACGTGCCGGGTTTCTGGTCGTCATAGGGCTGGGTCGCGATCGTTTCGATCATGGCGGGCCTATTCCTTGATGAGATCGCGGTAGAGATCGGCATAAAGCCGGGCGCTGGCGCGCCAGGACACATCAGCGTTCATGGCGCAGATTTGCATGTCCCGCCAGCGCTTGCCATCGTCGTAGAGGCGGTGGGCGCGCTCGGCCGCTTCGATCAGCGCCGGAGCCGAAGGCGGCGAGAAGATGATTCCGGTCGCCACGCCCGCGCTGGCGGCGGCGTAATTGGCGTCGATCACCGTGTCGGCGAGTCCGCCGACCTTGGTCACGATGGGAATGCAGCCATAGCGCAGCCCGTAGAGCTGGGTGAGACCGCAGGGCTCGAACCGGGATGGGATGAGGATGGCGTCGGCCCCGGCCTGCACCCGGTGCGACAGGGTCTCGTCATAGCCGATTCTCACCCCCACCCGGTCCGGATGCCGGGCATGGGCAGCCAGGAATTGCCCTTCGATCATCTGGTCGCCCGAGCCGACGACGACGAGGCGGATGCCGCGCTCGACCAGATCGTCGCAGGCGTCGGCGACGAGATCGAGACCCTTTTGCCAGGTCAGGCGGCTGACCACCGCGAAGATCGGACCATCGTCGCGCCTCAGGCCGAACTCGCCCTCCAGCGCTCGCTTGTTGTGGCTGCGGGCCTTGGGCGAGCGGGCGCTGTAGGTCTTGGCGATCGCCGGATCGCTCTGCGGGTCCCACACCTCGACGTCGATGCCGTTGACGATCCCGACGAGCCGGTCGCCGAGCCCGCGCAGCAGCCCGTCCAGTCCCATCCCGCCCTCGGGCGTGAGGATCTCCTCGGCATAGGTCGGGCTCACGGTGGTCACCACGTCCGCCGCGTGCAGGCCGCCCTTCAGATAGCCGACATTGCCGTAATACTCGACGCCCTCGATCGACCATGTCGTTGCCGGCAAGCCCAGATCGGCGAAGATGTTGCTAGGATAATTGCCCTGGAAGGCGAGGTTATGGATGGTCACCACCGTCCGCGGCCGCGGCTTGTTGGAGACCGCGAGATAGACCGGCGTGAGCGCGGCCTGCCAGTCATGGGCATGGACGATGTCCGGCGAAAAGCCGGCGATCGCGCCCTGCGCCACGACGGCGCCGGCCTTGGAAAGCGCCGCGAAGCGCGCCCAATTGTCGGGGTGATCGTAGCCGGCCGGGGTGACGTAAGGACCGCCGGGCCGATCGAACAGGTGCGGCGCGTCGAGGACGAGAAGGTCCAGCTCCCCATGCCGCACGGCGCGGATCTCCGCCTTGCCGCCGAACAGGTTGGCGAACCGGCACGCGATCTTGCCGCGCCCGACGCGCTTGAGCACGTCGGGATATCCCGGCATCAGGGTGCGGACGGCGAAGCCGTGCTCGGCCAGCGCCAGCGGCAGGGCGCCCGCGACGTCGGCGAGCCCACCAGTCTTGATCAGGGGAAAGACCTCCGAAGCGACGGAGAGCACGCTGGTCGTCATCAGTAGGCCAGCCTGTCGATCATTGGTTTGGTCACCAGGCAAATTCCGCTCTCGGTTCGCCGAAACCGCTTGGCGTCGAGCTCCGGATCCTCGCCGATAACCAGGCCGTCGGGGATATGGACGCCGCGATCGATGACGACATTGGAGATCCGGGCATGTCGGCCGATGTGACATTGCGGCAGAACGACCGCGTGGTCGAGCCGCGAATAGGAGCTCTGGCGCACACCGGTGAACAGCAGCGACCGGTTCAACATGCCGCCCGAGATGATGCAGTCCCCGGAGACCAGCGAAGACACGGCCATTCCACGGCGTCCCTCCTCGTCATGGACGAACTTCGCCGGCGGCACGATCTCGGCATAGGTCCAGATCGGCCAGTCGCGGTCGTAGATGTCGAGCGGCGGGATGATGTCGGTAAGATCGATATTGGCCCGCCAGTATGCGTCGATGGTTCCCACGTCGCGCCAATAGGCTTCGGTGTCGGGCTCGGCCGCCGAGCGCACGACCGAAGCGCTGAAGCGATGGGCGTAGGCGCTGCCGTGCTTGACAATATGCGGAATGATGTCCTTGCCGAAGTCGCGGTTGGAGTTCGGATCGGCGGCGTCCCGGCGCAGCTGGTCCATCAGGAAATTGGTCTCGAACACATAGATGCCCATCGAGGCGAGGGCGGTGTCCGGCCGGCCGGGGATCGCGGGCGGATCCGCCGGCTTTTCGACGAAATCGGTGATCTTGTAATTTTCATCGACATGCATGACGCCGAAGGCGACGGCTTCCATGCGCGGCACTTCCAGACAGCCGACGGTGACGTCAGCGCCGCTGTCGACATGCTGCTGCAGCATGATCTCGTAGTCCATCTTATAGATGTGGTCGCCAGCAAGAATGACGATGTAGCGCGGCGCGTAGTCCTCGATGATATCGATGTTTTGATAGACCGCGTCCGCCGTGCCTTCGTACCACTGGGTTTCCGAGACGCGTTGGCTGGCCGGCAGGATATCGAAGCTCTCATTGCGGCCGGGTCTGAGGAAGTTCCAGCCGTGCTGCAGATGGCGGATCAGGCTGTGCGCCTTGTATTGGGTGGCGACGCCGATGCGGCGGATGCCGGAATTGATGGCGTTCGACAGCGCGAAATCGATGATGCGCGTCTTGCCGCCGAAAAAGACGGCGGGCTTGGCCCGCGTATCGGTCATTTCCATCAGCCGGCTGCCCCGGCCGCCAGCCAGCACATAGGCCATGGTGTCGCGAGCCAACGGTCCGGCGCGTCTGTTGTCAGGCATGATTCCTCCCACAAGATCTTGCAGGGGCGGCCCGAGCGTCGTTCGCCGCGATCCGACTTCGAATGCTTCCTTGTCCCGCGCCCTGTCCTTAGAGAGCACGATATAGCGTACGCGGGTCAAGCGGCCACACCAAGCCAGCGTCGCCGAACGTCGAACGGCTAGGGCGTTAGCGGTCGCCTCTCGGACCTGCTTTCCAGATGTCGCGCGCATATTCCCGGATCGAGCGATCCGAGGAGAACCAACCCATGCGGGCGGTGTTGTGGACCGCTTTCGCCTGCCATTCGTCCGGGCGTTGCCACAGGGCGTCGAGTTGGCGCTGGGTGTCCCAATAGGCCTTGAAGTCGGCGCAGGTCATCCACCAGTCGTTGTTGTAGAGGTTCGACACCAGGGAATGGTAACGGGACGGGTCGTCGGGCGAGAACACGCCGGAGGAAATCGCGTCCAGCACCTCGCGAAGCAGCGGCTGTCCCTCGATGATCGAGCGGCCGCTGTGGGTTTCGCGCCGGCGTTCCGCCACCTGTTCGGCGGTCAGGCCGAAGATGAAGATGTTGTCCTCTCCCAGATGCTCGAGCATCTCGACATTGGCGCCGTCGAGGGTTCCGATGGTCAGGGCGCCGTTGAGCGCGAACTTCATGTTGCCAGTGCCCGATGCCTCGAGCCCGGCCGTGGAGATCTGTTCGGACAAATCGGCCGCCGGCATGATGATCTCGGCGAGGCTGACATTGTAGTTCGGGATGAACACGACCTTCAAAAGGCCGCGCACCGAGGGATCGGAATTGATCATCTGCGCGACGTCGTTGGCGAGATGGATGATTTCCTTGGCCTGGGCGTAGCTCGGCGCGGCCTTGCCGGCGAAGATTTTCACCCGCGGCGTCCAATCGTGCTCGGGATGGGCGCGAATCTGGTCGTAGAGCGCGATCGCCTCGATGATGTTGAGGAATTGCCGCTTGTATTCGTGGATGCGCTTGACGTGGATGTCGAAGATCGCGTCGGGGTCGACGCTGGTCGCCATCCGTTCGCCGATGAGGTCCGACAGACGCTCCTTGTTGCGGCGCTTGACCGCCGCGAAACGCTCGCGAAAGGCGGAATCGTCGGCGAGCGCGTCGATCTCGCGGATCTTCTCGATGTCGTCGAGGAAGCCGGGGCCGATCGCGTCGGTGATCAAGGCGGTGAGGTCCGGGTTCGCCTGCATCAGCCAGCGCCTCGGGGTCACGCCGTTGGTCTTGTTCTCGATCCGGTCGGGATAAAGCTCGTGCAGATGATGAAAGACGGTCTCCTTCATCAGCTCCGTGTGCAGGGCCGAGACACCGTTCACCGCGTGGCTGCCGACGAAGGCGAGCTGGCCCATGCGCACCCGGCGGCCGTTGCCCTCGTCGACCAGCGAAATCGCGGCGATCTTGGCGTCGTCGAAGCCCTTGTCCTGCGCGGCCGCACGGATGATGTTGGCGTTGATGGCGTAGATGATCTGCATCTGCCGCGGCAGCAGCCGCTCGAACAGATGGATCGGCCAGTGCTCCAGCGCCTCCGGTAACAGGGTGTGGTTGGTGTAGGAGAAGGTTGCCCGGGTGATGTCCCAGGCGGCGTTCCATTCAAAGCCGTGGACATCGATCAACAGCCGCATCAACTCCGCGACGGAGACTGCTGGATGGGTGTCGTTGAGCTGGATCGCGACCTTGTCGGCGAGGTTCGAAAGGGTTTCGTTCTTTTCGAGGTGGCGCTTGATAACGTCCTGGAGCGAGGCGGAGGAGAAGAAATACTCCTGCCGCAGGCGCAATTCCTGGCCGGCCTGGTGCGAGTCAGCGGGATAGAGCACCCGGGTGATCGCCTCGGCCTTGTTGGATTCGACCAAGGCGCCGATGTGGTCGCCGGAATTGAAAGCATCGAGCAGGATCGGGTCGAGCGCCTGGGCGCTCCACAGTCGCAGCGTGTTCACCTGTTCGCCGCGCCAGCCCACCATCGGCGTGTCGAAGGCGACGGCGAGCACGCGCTCGGCTGGCCGCCAGACCTGCCGTGCCGGATGGCCGGGCTCCTGTATCGATACCACCTTGCCGCCGAAGCCGATCTCGTAGGCGGAATCGCGCCGTTCGAACTCCCACGGATTGCCGTGGACGAGCCAGGTTTCCGGCAATTCGACCTGCGCGCCGTCGGCGATCTCCTGGCGGAAGAAGCCGTGGACGTAGCGAATGCCGTAGCCGAAGCCGGGAACGCCGGTCGAAGCCATCGATTCCATGAAGCAGGCAGCGAGCCGGCCAAGGCCGCCATTGCCGAGCGCGGCGTCCGGCTCGAGCAGTTCCACCATGTCGAGTTCGACACCATAGCGGGCGAGGGCCTCGCGGATCTGTTCGGTCAGCCCGAGATTGCTGATCGCGTCGCGCAACATGCGGCCGATCAGGAATTCCATCGACAGATAGCAGACCTGCTTTTCGTTGCTGGCCGCGATCCGGTCGGCGGATTCAAACCAATGGTCGATAATGCGGTCGCGGACGGCGAGCGTCGTGGCGCGCAGCCAGTCATATTTGCGCGCCGCGTCCGGGTGCTTGCCGATCGAATAGGTCAGCTTTTCGACGATCTGGCGCGCCAGCGTATCGGAGTCGTTGAGCCGCGGCTCCAGCTTTGCCGCGCCGTTGCTGTTGCGGGCGGCTTCGGCCGTCTTGAGCGTTGCGGACATCAGGAACCTCTCATGGTGCGTATCGCCGTGATCAGTCCGGCTGTGGAGCCGTCCCGGCCGTCGGCCTCCGCTTCGCCGGTGACCACCGGCACAAGTTTCATCGCCAGTTCCTTGCCGAGCTCGACGCCCCACTGGTCGAATGCGTTGATGCCGTAAAGCTGGGCTTCGACGAAGACGCGGTGCTCATAGAGCGCGATCAGCCGGCCGAGCGTCGCCGGATCGAGCTGCCGGTAGAGGATGGTCAGCGACGGACGTTCGCCGGGAAACACCCGGTGCGGCGCGATCTGTTCGGCCTCCGCCTCGCTTCGACCGGCCGCGATCAACTGCTCGCGGGCCTCGTCGAGCGTGCGGCCGCGCATCAGCGCCTCGCTCTGGGCCAGACAATTCGCCAGCAGGAGGTTTTGATGGGTCTGCATGTCGGACGGCTCGTGAGCGCGCGCGCCGACGAGGAATTCGACCGGAACGACGTCGGTCCCTTGATGCAAGAGCTGGAAAAACGCGTGCTGCCCGTTCGTCCCCGGCTCGCCCCAGACGACCGGTCCGCTGACCGCGACCGGCTGGCCGTCGAGCCCCACTCGCTTGCCGTTCGATTCCATGTCGAGCTGCTGGAGATAGGCCGGAAAGCGGGCGAGCCGCTGATCGTAGGGAATGATCGCCCGCGTCGGATAGTGGCAGACCGCGCGGTGCCAATAGCCGACGAGGCCGAGCAAAACGGGAAGATTCTCGCCGAGCGGGGCAGTCTTGAAGTGCTGGTCGACATCGCGTGCGCCGGCGAGAAATTCGCGGAAGCGCTGCGCGCCGATGGCGATCATCAGCGGCAGGCCGATCGCCGACCAGATCGAATAGCGTCCGCCGACCCAGTCCCAGAAGCCGAAGATGCGATCCTCGGGGATGCCGAAACTCGCGACCTTGTCGAGGGCGGTGGAAACGGCGGCAAACTGCTCGGCCACCGCCGCCTCGCCGAGCGCGGCGACGAGCCAGCGCCGCGCCGTGTCGGCATTGGTCATCGTCTCGATGGTGGTGAAGGTCTTCGAGGCGACGATGATCAGCGTCGTCGCCGGATCGAGGTTCTTGAGCGTATCGGCGATGTGGGCGCCATCGACATTCGAGACGAAATGGATGCGCGGACCGTCGTGATAGGGCGCGAGCGCGAGAGTCGCCATGGCCGGGCCGAGATCGGAGCCGCCGATGCCGATATTGACGACGTCGGTGATGGCGCCGTCGTGCGCTCCGCGGACCTCGCCGTTGCGGATGCGCTCGGCGAAGGCGCCCATCGCGCGCAGCACGTCTTCGATCGCGCCGCTGACCGGCTCGCCGTCCGCTCTATAGCCATCCTTGGGCTCGCCCCTGAGCGCGACATGGAGAACCGAGCGGTCCTCTGTCTCGTTGATCCGCTCGCCGGCAAACATCGCGTCCCTTCGTGCCTCGACCCCGCGCTCTCGGGCCAGGTCGAGTAGCGCGGCGCGCGCTTTAGCGTCGATGGCGGTCTTCGAATAATCGAGAACGACGTCGCCGAGACGCGCGGAAAAGCGCGCGAATCGCTCGGGATCGTCGGCGAACAACTGGCGGATTCCGCGTGACAGCGCCGTTGTTGCGATAATGGCGAGTTCGCCGCGGTCGTCGTTCGGGGTGTTGCGATTGTTAGGTTGGCTCATTCTGGCTGCAATCCGCCGTGTGTGTTTTGCCGAGCCCCCGATCCCCGCCTGGGCCGGGATTTTTAAGCGGGTTGCGCATGAGAGGCAAACGATCTGCCTGTGGAAAAGTGACGCATTTTCGGGCAGTGGGGAAATCTGCAACACAAATCATCGACAGTGCCAGTTGGGTTCGTGGCTGTTTGCCTGACTGCGGAGCAGGTCGTCTGCATCTGAATTGGAGCGGGAGACCGTCATTCGAATGGCGGCCTCCCGCAAGGTCAGTCGATTGTCACGGTCTTTGCGTTCATGAACGCGTGAATGCCCTCATGGGAGAGTTCGCGCCCATAGCCGGATTTTTTGACGCCGCCGAAGGGGAGGCGCGAATCGGAGGCGGTCATGCGGTTGATATGGGTGCCGCCCTGGTCGAGGTCGCGGACGAAACGCTCCTGCTCCTTCGCCTCGTTGGTCCAGACCGAGCCGCCAAGCCCGAATTCGGAATCGTTGGCGAGTGCGATGGCTGCGTCGATAGACCGCACCTTAAAGAAGATCGCGCAGGGGCCGAACAATTCCTCGCGATAGGCGGGGGCCGCCTCTGGAACGTCCGCCAGGATCGAGGGCTGGAAGAAGTAGCCCGGTCCCTCCGGCGCGCTGCCGCCGGTAACCAGCTTGGCGCCGACCTTCGTCGAGCGCGCGATCTGGTCGTCGATGTCCTCGACGCCGGCCTTCATGGCGAGCGGGCCCATGCCGGTGTCGTCGGCCATCGGATCGCCGAGCTTGATGGCTTCGACCTTTTCCTGGTAGCGGCCAAGATAGTCGTCATAGACGTCCTCATGCACGATGAAGCGCTTGGCGGCGATGCAGCTCTGGCCGCTGTTCTGCATCCGGGCCGTCACCCCGACATCGACCGCCTTTTCGATGTCGGCCGACGGCATGACGATGAACGGGTCGGAACCGCCGAGTTCGAGCACCGTCGTCTTGATCTGCGAGCCGGCCGTCGCGGCGACGGCCGATCCCGCGCCCTCGCTGCCGGTGAGCGTGGCGGCGCGAATCCGGTTGTCCTTGAGAATGCGTTCGACCTTGCCGGAGGAAATCAGCAGCGTCTGGAACACGCCCTGTGGCGCGTCCGCGTCCAGAAAGATTTTCTCGATCTCAAGCGCGCATTGGCTGACGTTGGAGGCGTGTTTCAGGATGCCGACATTGCCGGCCATGATCGCCGGCGCGGCGAATCGGAAGCACTGCCAGTAGGGGAAGTTCCACGGCATCACCGCGAGCACCGGCCCGATCGGCAGATAGGCCACGAAATTCTTCTTCGCCGGCCCCGAGCGATGGTCGTCGGCCAGAAGCTTTTCGCCTTCTTCGGCGTAGTAGCGGCAGGCCGTGGCGCATTTTTCGACCTCGGCCACGGCTTCCTTCAACCGCTTGCCCATTTCGCGCGTCGCGATGCGGGCGAGTTCGTCTTTTCGACGTTCGAGTTCATCGGCCGCTCGCAGCAACACCTCGGCCCGGCGGGAATAGGATGACGTGCGCCAGTCGCGAAAAGCGCTGTCGGCGTTGGCAAGCGCGCGATCGATGTCCTGATCGGTGTGCTCGGCGAATTTTTCGATGGTCTCGCCCGTCGCCGGATTGATGCTTGTCGGCATGATCAGCCCCCTCTTCTTCCGTGCCCCGTCGGCATGCCGAGCTTGCCGCCCGGGCGCAACCTGGGTTGTGAAGTGAAATGCCGAAAGTGCCTGGGCACCCGGCGCGCTCCCGCAGTATCTGCAGATGCCGGTCCGGCGCATACATTGCAAGCCCGGAAGGCACTGTCCATTCAGACTGATTACCCACGAACCGCTACCGTCGGCGTCAGTTTGGCGCCGCTTATGTTCGACCAGCCGCGAGCCGTTCGATCGCTTCGTCCAGCGATTGCTTGGTCGCCTTCACCTGCGGCGCGTCGGGTTCGTTGTGGAGGATATGCTTGAGCGATGCAGCCCATTCCTCCAGCACTGCCTGCTTTTCGGATTCCGACAGATTGTCGTCTTTCAGAACGTCTTGAGGATTCGCGTAGGTCCCATGCTTGGGATGGTCGAATTTGCTGGAATACATCATCTCGGTCTCCTGCCGCTGATTGGGTGCCCGAGGTCGAACCTCCACGAAGGGGCCGCCTGCTCGCCGTCTCTTGAGAACGGCCGGCACCCCGGAAGGTTCAGGAAAAATTCGCGGCCGTGCGGCGCAAGAGCCCGGTGGTACAAACGCGGCATTCGCTGATCGGGACGAGGCCCTCGAGGTCAGAACTCACCTTCATAGAAGATGCCGACTTCGCCGCCACCTTCCGCAGTGACCGCGCCGCGCGCCTTGAGCCCTGAGCCGAGATCGAGGTCGATCGCTACCCGTCCGGTCGAATCGACGCCAAGATAGGTGTTCTCGTTGAGATATTTGCCGACGCCGACGGCCGTCTGGCCATCCTTCGTCGTCTTGATGTCGAGGTCGTCGACGCCGATCTGCGAGCGCAGATTGTCGAGCAGGCCGCTCGACCCGCCAATGCCGGCGAGCGATGCGGCAAGTTCCGCCAGTTGGGCGATCTGCAGCGGCGAAAGATCCGACGTGCCCTGATTGAAGATCAGCCGCGCCAGCACCTCGTCCTGGGGCAGGAGGGGCGTCGAGGAAAAGGTGAAGCTCGGATCGTTGGCGGGGCCGGTCACGGCGATGAATACCGTGGTTTCGCCCGCTTCCGACCTGGCGACCAGGTCGAGGACCGGAACCAGGCTGCCGGTGAAGGTGAGCCGGCCACGATCGAAGTCGAGGCGCTTGCCGAGGATCACGAACCGACCGCGCTGCAATTCGAATCCACCGACGATACGCGGCGCCGCGGCCGAGCCCGTGATGACGATCGAACCGCCGAGTTCGACGTCGAGGCCGCGACCGCGCACGAACACCCGCGACGGTGCATTGAAGGTCAGGTTGAAGTTGATGCCGCTGCGCTGGGCGCCGGCGCCCTGGTTCGGGTCGATCTCGCGCTGCTGCTCGTAGACGGCCGGCTTGGCGTTGCGATGGGTCACGTCGATCCGGGCCAGAGAGCCGGGCAGCTTGTCGGGAATCAGGACGTTGATTTCATTGGCGTTGATGGTCCCGGAGAGCAGCGGCGTGCCGGCCAGCGGACCGGTCAGTGTGAGGTCGGCGCTTAGCTGCGCGGCGACGAGTTCGCCGTCATTGTAACGACCAGCGACGAGCCGGATCGCGATGTCGGCCGGGAACCCGTTGGCGAGGCCGACCGAACCGGAGATCGACAGCGTCCCGCCGGAAGAGAGCGAGGCGTTGAAGGATTGGATCGTCGCGGTTTGGCCGTTGAGGGAAATCGTCGCCGCGATGTCGTTGATGGCGAGGTTCAGGCCCGTGTCGACCAGCCTCGCGCCCGAGGTCGAAAGGGTTCCGACGACGTTCGGCTGGCTGGCAGGGCCGGTCACCCGCGCACTCAACTGCACGTTGCCTTGGATCGAGCGGCCACCCTCGGCCAGGATGCGGTTGGCCAGCGACAGCGGCGCGGTGCCATTCAACGACAGGTCGAGCTGCGGCGTGCCGGCGATATTCACCGAGCCGGAAACCGCCAAATCGACGCCGCTGCCGGACAGATTGGCCGTCGTCGTAACTCTTTGGTTCGCGAACTGGCCATTGGCGGAGACGGTGAGTGCGCCGACGCCGGCGTCCCGTGTCTGCTGGATGGAGAGGCCGGAGCCGCTGAGGTCGTAGGTGACCGACGGATTGGAGGGCGACCCGGAGGTGCGAACGGTTCCGTTGATCGTTCCCTGCGGCGCGATTCCGGGCGCAGCCGCGGCGGCAATCGAGGCCGGCAGGTTGCGGAGGGCGACATCGAGGTCGAGCGCGGTCTGGCTGGCTGTGCCGGTCACCTGAACAGTGCCGCCGCCGACATTGGCGGTTGCGGTCTGGAGGCGGAGGGTTCCGCCCGCATAGGTCCCCGCCGCGGTGGCGTCGATCGGCGGCGCGCCGGCGCTGCGGCTTTGCGCGACCGACACATTCGAAGCCGAAATATCGAACCGTGCGTCGGGGTCGGAAATCGATCCTGTCGCGGACGCGGTTCCCGATACGGTTCCTTGCGCGCCAAGCCCATCGACGAAGCCATTGGCGAGACCGACCGGAACCTGGTTCAGGGTCACATCCAGATTGAGCGTCCGCCCGACCGTTCCCGACGCGACGAGCGAGCCGCTGCCGACGCGAATGTCGGCGGTGCCGATCGTCGCCGTCCTGTTCGCATAGGTGCCGGACGCCTCCAGGCTCAGCGGCGCGACGCCCGATTGGGCGATCTGCCGCGTGGTGATGCCGGATCCGGTGAGATCGAACGTGGCGCGCGGGTCGGAGATGGACCCGGTGGCGGTTGCGGTTCCCGAAAGGGTTCCTTCGGCATTGAGATCCGGCACGAAGCCGTTGGCCAGGCCGACGGGAAGCCGGTCGAGTCTGAGATTGAGGTCGAGAGTTTGTCCGACGGTGCCGGTGGCCGTCAGCGAACCGTTGCCGACCGTGACGTTGGCGGTATCGATCGTCGCGGTCCCGTTGGCGTAGGCGCCCGCAAGGTCGAGGCTGAGTGGCGCGACGCCCGACTGGGCGATCTGGCGCGTCGTGATGCCTGATCCGGTGAGATCGAACGTGGCACGCGGGTCCGAGAGGGAGCCGGTTGCCGTCGCGGTGCCGGACAGCATGCCCGTGGCGCCGAGTCCATCGACGAAGCCGTTCGCCAGGCCAGCTGGAATCCGGTTGGCCGCGATCTTGAGATCGAGCGCCTCGCCGATG
The DNA here is from genome assembly GCF_036549515.1 of Aurantimonas sp. E1-2-R+4. Classification (NCBI taxonomy): domain Bacteria; kingdom Pseudomonadati; phylum Pseudomonadota; class Alphaproteobacteria; order Hyphomicrobiales; family Aurantimonadaceae; genus Aurantimonas; species Aurantimonas sp. E1-2-R+4. Next base: position 61,730 of record NZ_JAZHLK010000019.1, read on the forward strand.
GTGCCGGTGGCCTTGAGCGTACCGTCGCCGACCCGGACGTCCGCGGCCGCGATCGATGCAGTGCCGTCGGCGTAGGTGCCGGACACGTCGAGACTGAGCGGCGCGACACCGGACTGGGCGATCTGCCGGGTGGTGATGCCAGTGCCGGCCAGATCGAAACGCGCCTGCGGGTCGGAAAGGGAACCGGTCGCTGTGGCCGTGCCCGAGATCGTGCCCGTCGCGCCGAGATCCGGCGCGAAACCATTGGCAAGACCCACAGGGATTTCGTTGGCGACGATGTTGAGGTCGAGCGTTTCGCCGACCGTGCCGCTGGCGGTAAGCGAACCGGAGCCGACCGTCATCTTGGCTTCGACGAGGTTCAACGTGCCCTCGGCAAGGCGACCGGACGCCGTCAGGTCGAGTGGTTCGATGCCGCTCTGGGCGATCGCCGGCGCGGTGATACCGGAACCCGACAGCGAGAATTCGGCGCTGGGGTCGTCGAGCATGCCGGACGCCGTCGCGGTTCCCGAGATCGTTCCGGAGGCTTTGAGGTTGGGTACGAAGCCGTTGGCGAGCCCGACCGGAATGCTGTTCATCGTCAGGTCAAGGTCGAGTTCGCGGCCCACCTTGCCGGAAGCACGCAGCGAGCCCTCGCCGACATTGAGCACGGCGGTTTCGAGCGACGCCGTCCCGTCGGCAAAGCGGCCCGCGAGCCGAAGCGCAAGCGGTGCGACGCCGGAGCGTGCGATCGCGCCCGTCGTGATTCCGGCGCCCGACAGGTCGAAAATGGCGTTGGGCTCGGTGAGCGAGCCGGTCGCGGTCGCCGTCCCGGAGATCGTGCCGGACGCGTCGAGATCGGGCACGAAACCGTTTGCGAGGGCGACGGGCAGATTGTTCATCGCCAGCGCCAGGTCGAGATTTTCCCCGATCGTGCCGGAGGCTTCGAGCGAGCCGGAGCCGACCACGAGACTGGCCCGATCGAGCTTCGCCGTCCCGCCGGCATAGCGGCCTGCGACGTCGAGCGTCAGCGGCTCGATTCCGGCCGCTGCGACCTGTGCCGCGGTGATGCCGGTGCCGGCAAGATCAAAAACCGCGACCGGGTCGGTGCGGGTACCGTTGACGACGGCGCTGCCGGAGATCGTCCCGGACGCGTCGAGACCATCGACGAAATCATTCGCCAGTGCCACCGGAAGATTTGCAAGCTCGGCCCGCAAGTCCAGCGTCTCGCCGATCGTGCCGGAGGCCTGCAGCGACCCCTCGCCGAGATCGAGCGTGGCGGTTTGCAAGGTGAGTGTGCTGTCGGCGTAGCGGCCGGTCGCGTCGAGTGCGATCGGCGGGATTCGGGCTGCTCGCACCTGCGCGGTCGACAACTCGCGGCCGGTGAGCGCGAAAGCGGCGTCGGGGTTCGCCGGCGCACCGGTGACGGTCGCCGTCCCGGAGAGCGTGCCCTCTGCCTCCAGGCCGGAGACGAAAAGGTTGGCCACGGCTGCCGGAACGCTGTCGAGGCGCAATCCAAGATCGAGGACCTCGCCGGACGAACCTTCCAGAACGATTGAGCCGGAGCCAACGGTCAGCACGAAGCCGTCGAGCACCGTCTTGCCGTTGGCGATCCGCACCGCCGCCGCGTCGCGCAGGTTGACAGCGGCATTCGGGATATCCGCGGTGAGGCGCGAGAGCGTCAGCAGCATCGCGTCCGGCTCGAATTGGGCGGTGCCGGCCAGTTCGATCGGCGCGTCGTTGACTGTCGCATTTGCCGTCACGCCGGTGCCGCCCTGCTCCTCGGCGAAGGCGAGGGCAAGCTTACGCACGGCCACCCCGGCTGCATCGATCGCTTCCGCGGTCACCCGACCTGTCGGCTTCGGGATGCCGAGATAATCCTTGACCGACAGGTCGATGAGAGCCCCCTGGAGCGTGGTGCCAGCGACCGTCAGGCTGCGCGACGTGAGATCGGGCGCCGCGACCGGCGTTTTCTGCGCATCGACCGACAGTTCTACTGTTCCCTTCACATCGCCAGCGGCCTTCTGCCCGCCCAGCGCCGCCAGCGGGCCGATATCGTCGATGGCGACGGTCAGTGTGCCGACCGGCGCGAAGGCGTCGGTCAGCATGAGATCGCCGGTCACCGCGTTCGGCCCTTGCCGGATCGCCAAATCGGTGATGCGGCGGTCGCCGTTGTCGAGGGTCTCGACCTTGGCGCTGCCGGACAGCGGCTGGCCGTCTAGGGTTCCGGTGATGTTGACGAAGCCGGCCGGTGAGGCGGGGTTCAGCGTGCCGCGCACCTCGACCTTGAGGTCCGCGAGTTCGCGGCCGTTGATCGACAGGCCGTTGCCCGACAGCGTCAGATCGACGTCGGGTTTTTCGACCGGCCCCTTGGCGACAAGCCGCAGTTCCGCCGCGCCGGCAAATACCGAGTTGACGGATTGCGTGTCTTCCAGCGTGCCCTGGATGTCGGCCGAGACCTCGCCGTCCATCAGGCCAGCATTACCGGTGATCTGCAGGCCTGCGCCGGTCACGGCGAGTTTCTGCGCGTTGATCGCTCCGTCGGCGGCGCGGGTGAATTGCCCGGCGACGGACAGTTCTTCGCCCGCCAGCGGGATCGCCGCCGCCGACAGCGCCGCGGTCTGGAAGCGTGAGCGCAAATTCAGGTCGAAGACCGCGAAATTCAGCGCGGCTGTGCCTTCGAGGTTCAGCGTCGCGACGTCGGTGGTCGCCTCGCTCGGCTCGAAGACGAAGCCGTTTTCGGTCAGCGCGCCGTTGGCGGCGATCTTCAGCGGGCCGTTGAGGAATCGCTCGGCGATTCCCTCAGGCGCCTCGATCGCCTGGGCCGTCGCTTCGACGGCGAGCGGCCCTTTCAGGCGAGTGAGGTCGAAGCCGGGGCTGCTGGCATCGAGGCTGACGCCCTGCGCGACGTAGTCGCCGTAGCCCGCACGCTGCAGCTTGGCGGAGAGGCCTACGGCAGCAGCCGTGAAGGCTCCGCGCACCGTGCCGTCGAGGCGGGTGACTTGAAGGCCGGTGATGTCCGGCGGCGTCCCGAAGGAAAGGGCGATCGGGCTGCCGTCTCGCGAAGCGACGGCGAGCGTCAGATCGTTGCTGGCCCCGCCCAGATCGAGAACGCCCTTGGTCTGCAAGGCCAGGGCCTCGGAGGCGAGATCGCCCTGTTCGATGAGATAGGTACCGTCGGCGCGCAGAACCGCTTGCAGATCGAGACCGGCTCCGCCGGCGACATATTGGGAATATTGCTGGGGCACGAAGCGCTCGGCCGCGACATTGAGGGAGGCGGCGAGGCGGCGCCCGTCGGCGACGTCGTTGACCCGCGCGGTCAGCGTTGCCGCCTGTTCGCCGCCGACTGTGAGCTGGCCGTTGGCCATGAAGTCGGAGAGCGGACCCGAGCCGTTGACGACGAGATTGACCGCCGGCCGGTCCGGAATGTCGAGAAGCGTCGCCACCAGCCCCCCGGCCGGCTCGCTCGCTTTCACGTCGATCGCGAGCTGGTTTTGATCCGGCGCGTAGGACACATCGAGGGCGATCTGTCCCGGTTGGTCCAGTCGGTCGATATTGGCCTTGACGTCGAGCTTGGTCGGATCGTCGGCGAGCGTCAGGCTGGCGCTAGCCTTCAGCCGGGCGCGAACGCCGGCAAGCGCTTCCCCAAGCACGAATTCGTCGATGGCGAGATTGCGGATGTCGGCCGTGATCGACGGCAGCGAGAAGCCGCCGCCCTGATCCGCCTCGCTTGTCGGCTGATCCGCCGGAAGCCGTTCCAGGACGATCTGGCCTGCGGTGAGGTTCTCGATCGATACGTTCGAGCGCACGAGCGCGAGCGGCGACCAGTCCATCGCCAGATTCTTTCCCGTCAGGAAGATGCCCTGCGGATCAGAGACCCTCAGGCTCTCGATCCGGATGTCACCGGTCAATGCGCCGGACAGCCCCTCGATCTCGACCGTCATCGTGTCGGAGGAAAGGAAGCTCTCGATCTGGTTGGCCAGGAACTGCTGCGCCGGAGCGGGACGGCTCGCCAGGAAGGCGGCGGCGACGCCGACGACGACTGTGGCGGCGAGCGGGGGGACGGGGTTGAACTTGCGCATCAGAAGGCTTGCCCGATGCCGGCATAGAACTGGAAGTTCGCATCGCGCGGGCCAGGGTCGAGCGGGATCGCCACGTCGAAGCGGATCGGGCCAAAGCTGGTGATGTAGCGGGCGCCGACGCCGGCGCCGATCTTGAAGTTGGAAAAGTCCGGGACGAGGTCGTCCGAGACGGTTCCGACATCGACGAACGGAACGATCTGGATGCTTTCCGTCACCCCGATGCGGACCTCCGCCGAGGCTTCGAACAGCGACAGGCCACCGGTCGGCGTGTCGACGAAATCAGGATTGAACCCCGATCCCAGGGGCACAGCGGACGGAAAATACGGGCCGACGGATTGAAACTCGTAGCCGCGCACCGAACCGCCGCCGCCGGCGTAGAACCGCCGGTCGTTCGGGATGTCGAGAAGATCCGCGCCGAAGATCGTGCCATAGGCGACGCGCCCGGCAAGGATGAAGCGGTCGCTGTCCGACAGCGACAGATAGCTCGACGCATCGAGGCGGGTCTTCACGAAGGGCGTTTGGGTGTTGAAGCCGTAGGTTGGCTCGACGAGCGCCTTGGCGAACAGCCCCTCGGTCGGATTGAGCTCGTTGTCGCGGTTGTCGAACGTGTAGCTGATCGGGACGGAGACGAGCAGATATTCGCGCGTCCCGAGGAAATCGGTGATTTCCTCGTACTCACCTCGGACCGTAGCGACGAGTGTTTGGTTGCGGTCGATCTCGTACTCGACACCGCTGGTGACCGCGAAGGAATCGCGATCATAGGCGAGCGGGTGTTCGCGCTTGGCCTCGATCGAGCCGACATAGACCGATTCCGGACCGAGCACGCCGGGCTTCTTGAAGACCAGAGAGGCGGCATAGTCGGCGCCGTCGGTCTTGCGGCCCTGGCTGGATATCGCGGTCGCCCCGATGCGCGAGATGGATGCGTCGAGCCGGATGCTTTCGGCCCGCCCGAACAGGTTGCGGTGGCCGACATAGCCGGAGGCGCCAGCGCCTTCGGTGTTCGAATAGGTCGCGCCGATGCCGTAGAAGCCGAATTTACGTTCGCCGACCTCGACCTGGACGGGAAGCGTTCCGTCGGGTTGCTGCGCCTTGGCCTCCCTCACCGTGACGCTGGAGAAGACGCCGAGCTTGAGGAGGCGATCGCGCGCCGCGGCGAGTTCTTCCGGAGAGAAGACCTCGCCAGCCTTGACGCCCGCCATATAGGCGATGAAGCCCGGATCGACGTCTTCGGCCCCCGCGACCCAGGTTTCGCCGAACGGCACCGGATTGCCGGGCGCGATGGCGATCGAATAGTCGAGCCGATCGGTCTTGGCGTCGGCGACGATCTCGCGCCCGGTGACCGCCACGAACGGCCGGCCCTGGTCGCGGAGATCCTTGAGAAGCTTGGCTTCACCTTTCAGGAGCTCGACGGAACGCGCCGAACTCCCCGGAGTGAGGTTGTATTCCGCCGCATCGAAGGGAACGCCCTGGGTGGAAATCGCCACGCGGCCGAGCGTGTAGAAAGGGCCGGGGCGGACGCGGATCGACACCGGGACGGGCCGAGACGTGAAGGTCGCGTCGGGCGGCAAATCTGCGATATCGCGGCCTTCGATGAAGATGTCGACCAGCCCGTCATAGCGGGCATTCTCGAACAGGGTGGCCACCAGCCGCTTGCGGTCGGTCTTCGCCTTTGAGAGCAGCCCGAGCGAGCCGGACACCGGGTCCGCTTCGTCGGCGATGAGGGTGGAGGCGTCGCGCAGATCCTCCTCCACCGTACCGTCGTCATCCACTGTCGGTGCGACCGTGAGCGTGACGGTGTAGTTGATCGGGTCGAGCACAGGATCGGACGCGGCGTTTTCGTCTTCGAAGAAGGTCAGGCCAAAGATTTCGAAGGCTGCGGCGGGGTGCGGTGATGCGGCGAGCAGGCCGGAGCCGATGACCATCATTGCCAGCCTGACGAAGGGTAGGAACCTATACTGCAAGTCGCTCGCTTCCCGTCGCCACACACGCTCGCCTTGAGATCGGCGAGACAACACACGTCATCGATTTCGGGACGTCGGCGACGACGATCACGCGCAGCCGAACTCCTCCCACTGAGTTGCCTTTTAGCATTGGCGGAAATGGCTTGGATAACAACTGTTAACCAGCGGTTGCCGGTGTTCCGATGCGATTACACTGGCCGTTTGTGCCGAACCGGACACAGATTCGCTGTCGCCCCGAGACAACCCGCCGCACCCGGCCTGTGCGGAGGCTGGCCGGCGACCACCGACCGTTCGTCACCGGCGGTCAAAACGCATTCCATCCCGTTGCGGAGGGCTGTTCCGGAACGCTGGTCCCGGCGTCGTTTTTTGGGTTGGTTCTGAAAAACCCTTGAAGCGGTTCCCCGCAAAGGGCACTCTCGCTGCGACGCAGTGACACTCGCCCCCAAGCATCGGACCAAAAGTGAAAGCCGGTTTTTGGATCATTCCGATGCGCGATCATAGTGTNCTCGCTGCGACGCAGTGACACTCGCCCCCAAGCATCGGACCAAAAGTGAAAGCCGGTTTTTGGATCATTCCGATGCGCGATCATAGTGTTAGAACGTCCTTTACGCGTCCGATGGACGCTGGGCGCTCTAGAGTGCGCAATTCATTTCAACGGCCCGCCGCGTGGCTGATGCGGCAGACCGTCTGTATCCGGGAGGACTTTGATGACTGAAGTGACGATGACGGTGAACGGGCGCGAGATGAAGGGCGTGGTCGAGGACCGCACGCTTCTGGTGCAGTTCCTGCGCGAGAATCTGGGCCTGACCGGCACCCATGTCGGCTGCGACACGTCGCAATGCGGCGCCTGCGTCGTCCACGTCAATGGCAAGGCGGTGAAGTCCTGCACGATGCTCGCTGTACAGACGTCCGGTTCGGATGTCCTGACCATCGAGGGGTTGGCGAACGGCACCGAGTTGCACCCGGTCCAGGCTGCTTTCCGCGAGCATCACGGGCTGCAATGCGGCTACTGCACCCCGGGCATGATCATGACGGCGGTCGATCTGATCCGGCAGCACGGCAGCGCGCTGGACGAAAAGGCGGTGCGTGACGGCCTCGAAGGCAATATCTGCCGCTGCACCGGCTATCACAACATCGTCAAGGCGATCCTCGCCGCGGCGGGCGCCGCGCAGCCGCAACAGGTCGCCGCCGAGTAGCGCGGAGGCCCGGCCGCCCTTGGGCGGGCGAGGCGATTGAGACACGGATGCGGACGCCGCGAGGTGGTTCCGCCACGATTTCGAATACTGGGAGGTTTCGACGATGGGTGTTGAAGGCATCGGCGCAAAGGTTTTGCGCAAGGAGGACCGGCGGTTCATCACCGGTCGCGGGCGTTACGTGGACGACATGAGCGTCCCCGGCATGAAATACGCGGCATTCGTGCGATCGCCCCATGGGCACGCCAAGATCGCCGGCATCGATTCGGCCGCGGCGGCTTCCATGCCGGGCGTGATCGGCATCCTCACCGGCGAACAGTTGCAGGGCGACGGGATCGGCAATCTGATCTGTGGCTGGGGGGTGTCGTCCAAGGACGGCACGCCGATGAAGATGGGCGCCTGGCCGGCGCTCGCCGTCGGCACCGTGCGCCATGTCGGGCAGCCGATTGCCGTCGTCGTCGCCGACACGCAGTTGCAGGCCCGTGACGCAGCCGAGGCCGTGGAGGTCTCTTATGACGAGCTTCCGGCCGTCGTCAGCGCCGTGGAAGCGCTGAAGGATGGTGCGCCGCAGCTTCATCCCGAAGCGCCGGGCAATCTCATTTTCGATTGGGAACTCGGCGACAAGGCGGCGACGGACGCGGCGTTTTCCGGGGCCGCTCATGTGACCAAGCTGCACATCGTCAACAACCGCCTGGTTCCCAATCCGATGGAGCCGCGCGCCGCGCTCGGTGTCTACGATCCGGCGGAAGAGCACTACACCTGCTGGACCACCTCGCAGAACCCGCATGTCGCCCGGCTGGTGATGAGCGCGTTCTACAACGTCGCGCCGGAACACAAGCTGCGGGTGATCGCACCTGACGTCGGCGGCGGTTTCGGCTCCAAGATCTACATCTACCCCGAAGAGATCGTTTGCCTTTGGGCGTCCAAGCGCACCGGCGTTCCGGTCAAGTGGACATCGGATCGCACCGAGGCGTTTCTGACCGACGCACACGGCCGTGACCACGTCACCGAGGTGGAGATGGCGCTAGACGCCGACCACAAGATCCTTGGTCTCAAGGTCGACACGATCGCCAATCTCGGCGCCTACATGTCGCTGTTCTCGTCGGCGACCCCGACCTATCTCTACGCGACGCTGCTCTCCGGCCAGTACGATATCCCGGCAATCCACGCCAATGTCCGGGCGGTCTACACCAACACCGTGCCCGTCGACGCCTATCGCGGCGCCGGGCGTCCTGAGGCGACCTTCGTCATCGAGCGAACGGTGGAGACGGCGGCGCGCGAACTCGGCATCTCGCCGGCGGAACTGCGCCGCAAGAACTTCATCCGCTCCTTCCCGCACCAGACGCCGGTGATCATGGCGTATGACGCGGGCGACTTCGACGCGACGCTGGACGCCGGCATGCAGGCTGCCGACGTCGTCGGCTTCGAGACGCGGCGGGCGGAGGCCAAGCAGCGCGGCAAGCTGCGCGGTCTCGGCATGAGCTGCTACATCGAGGCCTGCGGCATCGCGCCGTCGAAGGCGGTTGGCTCGCTCGGTGCTGGCGTCGGCTTGTGGGAGTCGGCCGAGGTCCGGGTCAATCCGGTCGGCACGGTCGAAATCCTCACTGGCTCGCACAGTCACGGCCAGGGCCATGAGACGACCTTCGCCCAGTTGGTGGCGGAGCGCTTCGGTCTGCCGGTCGACAACGTCCAGGTCATCCATGGCGACACCGACAAGGTGCAGTTCGGCATGGGCACCTACGGCTCGCGTTCCGGCGCGGTCGGCATGTCGGCGATTCACAAGGCGCTCGACAAGGTCGAGGTCAAGGCAAAGAAGATCGCCGCCCATGTGCTGGAGGCCGATGAGGGCGACATCGTCATCGAGAATGGCGAGGTGAAGGTCGCCGGCACCGACAAGAAGTTGGCCTGGCACGAGGTCTGTCTCGGCGCCTACACCGGCCACAATCTCCCCGATGGGATGGAGCCGGGCCTGAAGGAAGGGGCGTTCTACGACCCGACCAACTTCACCTTCCCGGCCGGCTGCTACATCTGCGAGGTCGAGGTCGACCCGGATACCGGAACGACCGAGATCATCCAGTTCGTCGCCGCCGACGATTTCGGCCGGGTGATCAACCCGATGATCGTCGAGGGTCAGGTGCATGGCGGTCTCGCCCAAGGCATCGGTCAGGCGCTTCTGGAAGGGGCTCATTACGACGACACCGGCCAACTGCTGACGGCGTCCTACATGGACTATGCGATGCCGCGGGCCTGGGACCTGCCGATGTTCCAGGTTTCTACCAACGAGACCCTGTGCCCCGGCAATCCGCTCGGCATGAAGGGCTGCGGCGAGGCCGGCGCGATCGGCTCACCGCCGGCGGTGATCAACGCCATTACCGACGCGATCGGCAACAACGATCTGAGCATGCCGGCGACGCCGCAAAAGGTCTGGAAGGCGCTCAACGCGGTCGCCTGACCGAGCAGACGAACTTTGCCCGGTGGCCGCGAAAAAGGGCCGCCGGGAGAATTTTAGGGGCTGCCTGGCCCCGTTTCTATCCGAACCATCGCGCCGCGCGGTCCTTCCGCGATTTCCGGACCCGGCGCCAGAGGGAGCAGAACCGATGTACGAGACCACTTATCACCGCCCCACGTCGATCGACGAGGCCGTCAAGCTGGTCGGTGAATCCGGCGGCGAGGGAAAATTCCTCTCTGGCGGCATGACGCTGATCGCGACCATGAAGCAGCGGCTCGCCGCGCCGAGCGACCTTGTCGATCTGCGCCATATCGCCGAACTCAAGGGCATTACGGTCAACGGCAAGTCGATCAAGATCGGCGGCGGCATGACCCATGGCGAGATCGCCGCCCATGACGGGCTGAAAGCCGCCTGCCATGGCTTCGCCGATCTCGCCGGCCTGATCGGCGATATCGCGGTGCGCCACATGGGAACGATCGGCGGGTCGGTGGCGAATAACGACCCGGCGGCCGATTATCCCGCCGCCCTGAAGGCGCTCGGTGGGACGATCCACACCAACCAGCGCGAGATCGCGGCCGACGACTTCTTCCTCGGCCTGTTCGAGACAGCGCTGGAGGAGAACGAGATCGTGACGGCGGTGTCCTTCGAGGCGCCGGATCAATGCGCCTACGAGAAGTTCCGCAACCCGGCCTCGCGCTATGCCATGTGCGGCGTCTTCGTCGCCAAGCGCGGCGGCGAGGTGAAGGTCGGCATCACCGGCGCCAGCATGGGCGGCGCCTTCCGCTGGGAAGCCGCTGAACAGGCGCTGTCATCGAATTTCGACGGCTCGGCCGTGGACGGGCTGTCGGTCGACGAGGGCGACATGGTGTCGGACCTGCACGGCACGTCGGCCTATCGCGCCAACCTCGTCAAGGTCGTCACCAAACGGGCGGTGAACAAGGCCAAATCCGCGGGCTGACAGACGCAGGACGTCAGACTGAAGGTCGGCCGGCTGGACAAGAACGTCTGGCTGGCCTTTTCGTCTCATCGACGCGGCGGGGCAGCCGCGTAAGCAAACCTGCGACATTGGGCTTCGCCGAGAAATCCGGAAATTTGCTGGCGAGAACATTCCATGAACGCTATATCCGCGTCATGGCCAAGACGACCCTCATCGACAAGCTCGCGATCCTCTCCGACGCTGCCAAATACGACGCGTCCTGCGCGTCCAGCGGCTCGACCCGGCGCGATTCCGCCAAGAGCAAAGGCATCGGCTCGACCGAGGGGTCGGGCATCTGCCACGCCTATGCGCCCGACGGGCGGTGCATCTCGCTGCTGAAAATCCTGATGACCAATTTTTGCGTCTATGACTGCGTCTATTGCGTCAACCGCTCGTCCTCCAACGTGGCCCGTGCCCGTTTCACGGTCGAGGAAGTCGTCACGCTGACGATGGAGTTCTACAAGCGCAATTACATTGAGGGCCTGTTCCTGTCCTCCGGCATCATCCGCAACTCCGACTATACGATGGAGGAGATGGTGCGGATCGCCAGAAAGCTGCGGCTGGAGGAAAATTTCGCCGGCTACATCCATCTGAAGACGATCCCCGACGCGTCGCCCGCCCTGATCGAGGAGGCGGGGCTCTTCGCCGACCGCCTGTCGATCAATATCGAGCTGCCGACCGATGTGACGCTAGAGGCACTCGCACCGGAAAAGAAGCCGCGCGACATCCGCCGTTCGATGGGCCATCTGCGGGCCAAGATCGAGGAACACAAGGGTGAGAAAAAGGACCGAACGAAGCCGCAACGCTTCGCGCCCGGCGGCCAGTCAACCCAGATGATCATCGGCGCCGACAACTCCGATGACGATGCCATCCTCGGCCGGTCGGAGAATCTCTACGGCAATTACCGCCTCAAACGGGTCTACTACTCCGCCTTCTCACCGATCCCCGACGCCTCCAGTCGGCTGCCGCTCTCCCCGCCGCCGCTGATGCGCGAACACCGCCTGTATCAGGCCGACTGGCTGATGCGCTTTTACGGCTTCGACCGGGGCGAGATCGTTTCCGGCGGCGAAGGCGGGATGCTGGATCTCGCCGTCGATCCAAAGCTCGCCTGGGCGTTGAAGAACCGCGATCGCTTCCCGGTGGACGTCAATCGCGCCGACCGGGAAATGCTGTTGCGCGTCCCGGGTTTCGGAACCCGCGCGGTCAACCGCATCCTGTCGACCCGCCGCCATCGCACACTTAGGCTCGACGACGTCGCCCGGCTCTGCCAGTCGATCACCAAGGTCCGACCCTTCGTCACCGCGCTCGACTGGTCGCCGGGCGCGGCGACGGATAGCGAAGGCCTGCGCGCCGCGTTCCTGCCGAGACAAAAATCAGCGGCGCAGTTGGAGCTGTTTTGAACCGAATGGCTGACACCGCCGACGCAGATCGTCAGAATCGGTAGTTGACACCGACGGAGATGGCGTTGGCGTTCTCGCCCCAGGTCGAGGGAACGCCGAAATCATAGACCTCTTTGCCCAGCCGGTAGTGGGTGTAGCGCAGATCGGTCGAGACGTTGTCGGTGAGTAGATATTCCAGGCCGACGGCAAGATGAACGCCGTGATGGGTGACGTCGATCGATTGCAGGCCGTCATTCGCCTCGATGCGCGCCACCGTATAACCGCCCCCGATATAAGGGAGCAGGCCGTATCCGATGTCATAGCCCAATCGCGCGCCCAAAGAGGCGACAAATTTAGGCTCGTATGTGAAGGTCAGCGCGCCGTTGAAGATGCTGAAGCTATCCTGATCCGCCCAGAGCGGAACCAGCGCATAGGCGCCCAGCACGACGTTGTTGGAAAATTCGTAATCGTAACCGGCCTTGATCCCGCCGCCCCAGCTTCGATATTCGGGGTCCGCAGGGCAGACGCCGACGCAGTCGCTGTTGGTTATGTCCCCCGCGTGATAGCCGCCGAACACCCCTGCGTAGAACCCCGTCCAGCGGGCGTCGAATACCTCCTGGTCCACAATGTCGGCGGCAAAGGCCGGCACAGTAGCACTGAGCATAATCCCGAGGCCGAGCACCATCCTGATTTTCCGCATGATTTCCCCCTGTTCAATCGCCCCCCGACTAGGCTCAGGACCTATTAATTTCTCTTGATGTGTGATTCAGAGCTTCCGTCAAGGAGGTTCTGATGGCTGGTTTGTTTTTGCTGAGCGAGCGCCAGATGGCGCGGATATCGC